>JANTHR010000048.1 GCA_024762315.1 Sulfurovum sp. | reverse complement strand
AGCAAATGAAGAGGCACTCAAAGCACTGGAGGGTTCAGATGAGAATCAACTCGAAGAGGTGAGAAAAACGATTAAAAACATCACTAAAGAAACAGAAGAGATAGACAATGACATCGTTTTGATCTTTGCCCGTTATACACCTGAAGCGAAAGACCTGAGAGAAATGGTCTCTTATCTGAAGATCACTTCGGAATTTAATCGCATTAGGTCAAACATCAACAACTACCTGAAAAATATGCAAAGTATGCTCTCAGAAGAGGATGTGAACATCATCCAATTCATCAAAGAATCACTCAGTATCAACCGCTGTACTATTAATGCATTTGACAAAACCATAGAAATGTTCGAAACCTTCGATGATAACGATAAAATCAAACAACTCGCTATCGAGATAGATGTGGAGTATGCCAAAACAGATGACATCTATGCTTTACTTGAAAAGGGTGTGGTACAAAAAATGGGTGAGGCAGGGGGTCAAGCAGAAGAGTACTTTAATTTACTCAAATACATCCGTAAAAACCTGAAGATCATAGACAGATTGGACAGTATTGCACAGCGTACCATCTTTGCACGTATAGGTGGAAAATTATAAAAATTCCCCATCTGCATAGAGCCATTTCCCCTCTACTTTAAGAAAACGGCTCTTTTCTTTAAGCTTTCCTGTGGAGAGCTTAGCAGAAAAAGTCACATAGGCCTCTTCTCCTCCATCCATAAACTCTAAAATCGTTAGTCCTAAAAAATCTGTACCCTTGGAGAACTGCGCTATGTCTTTTGCCCAACTTTTTATCTCTTTTGTATAATCAGGATTATCCGGGTGGGTTGTTTTGATAATATAGTGCACTTCACCTGCGGCATAGGCACTGTATCTTGACCTCATCAATGACAGTGCATCAGGTGCAAAGGCTCCTTTATGATATCTGGAACAGCATTTTTTATATTTTTTCCCAGAGCCACATGGGCAGGGCATATTGGGGGATGTTTTCATCTTTAGCGTATTTCGGCAATAAATGCATCTTTTTGTATCTTCTCCCTGACTTTGGCCACTATAGTCCTTGCTTCATCCTTTGTGGCATAAGGCCCTATCAGAAGTTTAGATACGGATTTTCCTTCTTTTGGAAATTGAATGAGTTTATAGTGAAAGCCTTTGCGTGTAATGGCATGGAGCAGATTGCTGTCCGGGTTACCGATGAATGATCCGACCTGTACATAGAAGTTACCTTGGGAGGATCTCTGTTCTATATCTTTCATAGGGGATTTGATGACGATCGCTTTACCGATAGAAGTTGTCTTCGGAGTTCTTTCCTGCAATGGTATGGTCTTTTTGGTCACAGGTTGCGGTTGTGCTTGAACCCTGGGTAATGCTTCATTTCTTTTCCATGGTGTAGCAGATGCAACATGTGTAGGGGCAGCGGACGGCAAATATCGGCGGCAGATGCGAAGTCTTTTTTTATAGTAGGGCGATGTGAAAAGGTTTGAATAGACCACTTCTTCTTTGGCGGTGCTGGCATGGGTGAACCAACCGTCTCCCAGATACATGCCCACATGGGTAATCTTTTTATGGTCGTTTTTGTTGGTGGCAAAGAAAATAAGGTCACCGTATTGCAGGTCCTTTACATCGATACGTTTACCTACTTTTGCCTGGTTTCTCGCAACACGGGGGATCTCTATGCCCATGCTCCCGTACATATAATAGGTAAAACCTGAGCAGTCAAAGTGGTCAGGACCTTCTTCTGCCCAGACATAAGGACTACCCTGTAGTTTTTTGACCATCTTATCTAAGTTCCTTTTGTTTGGCGTATAGATCACTTTGGGTTTTTTGATACTGTAGTCAGGGTGTTTCGGATAGACTGAAGGTTTACAGGAATTAAGCAGTAAAAGTAAAGAGATGGATGAAAACAGATAGATCATTGGTTTAAAATAGGGCATTTTGTATCTCGCTATATTGTGTTTTGATGGGTTATTTGAAATTATAGATGAAAGTGTTTAAAATTGACTAAATATTGGGTATGCTTTTTACGGAACAGCTTTTTTGGGCAGCCTCATTCCTGCTTGCCACGGGGTTGTGTATCGGTTGGTAGTGATCTTCATTTTTTTAAGAGGAGCATCACATGTCATATAGCGTGCCCTTTCATCTTTACTTAAGTAGCGTCTGCAGAGTTTCATGCGTTTAAGATAACGAGGTTCCTTGGAAAATTGGCTGACAACGACTCTTCTGTCTTTGCTGCTTGCATGCGCGAACCATCCGTCACCAAGGTAGATACCTACATGGTTAATACGTTTACTTCTTTTATTGGTTGAGCCAAAGAAGATCAGGTCACCATAATGTAAATTTTGAAAAGCGATATGTTTACCCATTTTAGCCTGTTCGCTAGCTGTTCTTGGAATTTCCACACCCATCTTGCCATAGATGTTATAGGTCAGTCCGGAACAATCAAATGCATCTGGTCCCTCTTCAGCCCAGACATAAGGTTTGCCCAGATAGGAAAATAGTAATTCCTGAATGTTCTTTCTGTTGGGTTTGCAAGTGATCTCCGGTTTGATAATGTCATAATTTGGGTAGTGGTAAGGTTTTTTCTGGGCACATCCGGCTACAATAAAAGCAGAAACAATAAAGGCTAAAAGTTTAAGTGGGACAGTTTTCATTTTTAGCTCCTTTACAGTATCAGCATCGCATCTCCGTAAGAGAAGAATCGATACTTTTTTTCTATAGCTTCGCTATACAATTGTAACGTTTTTTCTCTTCCGATAAAGCTGCTTACTAGCATGATCAGCGTACTTTTTGGCAAATGAAAATTAGTGAGTAGATGAGTGACTCTTTGGGGTGGATGATGAGGGTTTAAAAAGAGGTCACATTCCCCTTGGGTTTTTTGAGTTCGTACATAATACTCTATCGTTCTTGTGACGGTCGTACCTATGGCCAAAACGGGCCTGTTGTTGTCTAACACTTCTGCAGATCCCCTGCCAATATTAAAATACTCGGAATGCATAGGATGCTCAAGTATCTTTTCTACTTCTACAGGTTTAAAGGTACCCGCTCCGACATGCAAAGTGATCTTGTGTATCGGGTGTCTCTTTTGGAGCGCTGCAAAAAGTTCCGGTGTAAAGTGCAAAGAAGCAGTGGGCGCAGCTACTGCCCCCGCATTTTTGGCAAAAAGGGTCTGGTAGTCTGTTTCATCTTCTTTGCTGTCTTCTCTTTGCATATAGGGAGGAAGCGGGATATGGCCTATTTTATCGAGCACAAGCACCAACTCTTCAAATCGTATCTCTTTGCCTTTATGGCTAAAGGTGACAATGCGTGAACCGTCTTTGTTGAAACCGGTGACTGTTGCGACCAGTTCATCATCAAAGAGCAATTCTGTACCTATTTTCACTTTACCGCGTATGAGTACCAGGTAATGTTGGGCATCCAAAGGTTTATTGAAAAGGAGTTCGACTTTTCCTCCGCCTTGATTGCGAAGAGATCTTTTATGGCCAAAAATACGTGCTTTGATCACACGGGTGTCATTGAGAAAAACATCGCACTCTTTAGGCAGAAAGTCTAAAAGGTGTTTAAATGTTGTGTGGGTAACCGTATCACTTTTCCTGTTATAAACCAGCAGTTTTGCGCGATCCCTTGGGTATACGGGCGAGGTGGCTATGAATCCCTCAGGGAGATCATAGTCATAACTTTTAGTCAGTAGTTCTTTGTCTTGTGTCATTTGTCTCCGTATCTTCTTCATTGGTTACTTCATCTTCATCATCTTCGTCTTGGGCAGGATTTACCATACGAACAATAAGAATAGAAACCCCATACAGGATGACCAATGGTGCAGCCATGAGTAACTGTGTTAAAATGTCCGGCGGTGTCAAAAGTGCAGCGATCAGGAAGATGATCACTATTGCATACTTAAAAAAATCAATGAGTGTACGGTCGGTGACCAGTCCCAGCAGTGCCAGGAAATAGGCAAAAACAGGAAGTTCAAAGGCCAATCCAAAGCCCATCATGATCTTAGTAAAGAAACCGACATAATCTTCTATATTGATAAACGGGGTATAGAGAAAAGAACCGAAGGTAATGAGAAACTGAAAACCAAACGGTGTGACAATATAATAGGCAAAAATAACACCGATAAAGAACATAATTGAGCCGCCTACAACAAATGGAACGACCATTTTCTTCTCATTACTGTAGAGACCGGGGGCAACGAAAAGCCAAAGCTGGTAGAGAATGAAAGGCAGAGCACCCAGCAGACCGGCAAAGAAAGAGACTTTCAATGCTACAAAGAATGCACCTCCTACCTGATGGGTAGTGATCTTCCCTTCAAAACTGTTGTGTTCGCTGTGTGTCTGGTTGAGATCCATATGTTTCAATGTTTGGCTCAGTTCGTTTGCTGCCTGTGCAGCTTCTTGAAGGAGTATGCCAAGTTTGCTGTCGGCTACTTTGGAAGCCTCTTGCAGACGCTTTTGCAGCTTTGCTGCCGCATCTTGGGCTGTATGGGTCTGTGTGGTTGTATTCTGTTCGTCAGTTTTCATCTTCCAGGTTGCTTTGTCCTGAGACTCTATAATGCGTCCTACCTCTACAAGTGCATTATTAAGAGGCTGTGTGATCCAGCCTAAAATGCTGTTATGAAAAGTAAAAGCAATAATAAAAGCAATAAAAACTGAAAGTACTGAAAGCCCCAGCCTTTTACGAAGTTCTGCAAGGTGAGGTCGTAGATCATCGAACATTATGCATCACCTTTGGTTTTATCGTCAGGGTTGTCTTCTTTGGGTTTTTTCTTTTTCGGTTTTTTCTTGAAAGTAACCGTGTCGTTCTTTGGCTCTACCGGTGTAGTAGAGGCTTGGGCATAAGGATCCTCTTTTTTAACAGCTTTGTCCTGTGCTATCTCATCATGATCCATAATATCGCTCATGTCATCAAAATCTATATTCTTAAAGCTTTTAAGTTCACTGGTTGCACTGTCTAACTGTTTTTTGTAGTTGAGTGCTTCCTCTTTGAGATCAGCGATCTTCATCTCTTCCTCAAGAGAGCTTTTTGCTTCTCCCACTGTTTTTTTAACACCTTTGATGAACTTTGCGATCTGTATCATCGCTTCAGGAAGTTTATCCGGCCCTAAAAAGAGGATCGCGATAATGGAAATGAGAAGTATTTCGGTAAATCCGATTCCGAACATGGTCGACCTTTGAATTAATTGTTGTATTTTAACAGATTATCCTAAAATATAGAGGGAGAGTTCATCGCTGAGAAAGAAATTGTCATTATAAAAGTGGGTATGACCATCTTTTAATTTGTTTTCTTCACATAATATTCCTGCTTTTTGTTGCATTTTTTGCGTCAGAACAGATTTTTCTATGCCTATGTTTGAACGCAAGCCTAAAAATATTTTTTCTGTTAAAAGTTCATCAGAACTTAGGGGTTCTTCCGTGATATTTAAAGGATTATGAATGAACGCTTCAATGCCTGTTTGTGGGTAAAAACGCCTATCTTTTAAAAAACCAACGGCTCCGGCTCCGGCACCGATGTAATTCTTAAGTTCCCAATAACCTTTATTGTGCCTGCTTTGATACTTTCCGAAATTGGAGATCTCATAGTGTGCAAAACCTCTTTTTTTGATCTCCTCTGCTACAAAAAAAGCAAGATTTTCATCCTCTTGCCGCACTTGGGGAGTAGAAGAAAATTCAGTATTGTCTTCGATGGTGAGTTCATAGGCTGAAATATGGTCAATGGGAAGTGCAAAAGCCTGATCTATATCATAGGAGAGCAGAGCTTTTGTATCGCCCTGATAGTTGTAAATGAGATCAAGTGAGAGATGTTCGAACCCAAGTTCTTTTGCATAAAGTATGGCATCTTTTGCCTGTTTGGGAGTATGTGCGCGGTTGAGTGCTTTGAGTTTGTGGTGATGAAAGCTTTGAACCCCGAAACTTACACGGGTCACCCCCAGGTCTTTCATCCCTTTTAACCATTCTTTGGTAGCGGAATTGGGATTGGCTTCTGTAGTGATCTCGGCATTTTTTTGCAAAAAGGGTTTCAAAAGTTCGAAGATAGGTTTATAAAGTTCAGGTTTGACGGTCGAAGGTGTTCCTCCCCCAATGAAAAGTGTCTCGATACTATTTTCTTTCGCTCCAAAACGTGCCAATTCAAATGTAAGTTGTTTGTGGAGCGCCTGCATATAATCAGCTTTTGTATCAAACTTGTCTACATAGGAATTGAAGCTGCAGTAGTGACATTTTGAGTCACAGTAGGGGATATGAATATAGACTAACAAATTTTAAACTCTTTTCAAATGGTTATAACCGTATTTTAGATAAAATCATATCAGAATTATTCAAATATTATAAGTAAATGAGATATGAAAATGCAAAACAAAAAGCGTTATCGCCCGAATGTTGCAGCGGTCATACTCTCTTCCAAATATCCGGATAGATGTGAATTTTTTGTGGCACACCGAAGTGATATTAGAAATGCATGGCAATTTCCTCAAGGAGGCATTGATGAGGGGGAAACCCCTTATGAAGCTCTTCATAGAGAGTTGTTAGAGGAAATTGGTTGTAATGACGTAGAAGTCATCGGAGAGTTCCCGGAGTGGATCTCGTATGATTTCCCTGCTACTGCAAAAGGGAAATGTTATCCTTTTGACGGACAGACCCAGAAGTATTTTTTGGTGCGCCTAAAAGAGGATGCAAAGATCGACTTGCAGGCATTTGAAATTCCTGAGTTTGAAGAGTATGAGTTTGTAGCATATGAGGAGCTGTTTAAAAAAGTAACTTATTTTAAACGAAGGGTTTATCGTAGAGTGATCGATTATTTTATAGAAGAGGGTTTGATATAACCAAATGATAAAATGTGACAAGCCACATGAGCTGACTGCTGAAGTGGTCACAGTGACAACAGAGTGATTGAAGCGTTGCTTTAAACACGTTATAATAAATGATAAAGGTTTGAGTTAGAAATGTTAAGAGTGCAGAAGTATGGCGGTACAAGTGTAGGTAGTTTAGACCGTATTGAAAATGTGGCAAATAGAGTGGCAAAAGCAAGAGAAGAGGGGCATGATCTTGTGATCGTTGTCTCTGCAATGAGTGGTGAGACCAATAAACTCATAGAATATGCAAATCATTTTTCAGCAAATCCGGCAAAAAAAGAGATGGATATGCTTTTGAGTTCCGGGGAGAGAATAACCGCAGCACTTCTTGCGATTGCTTTGCAATCCAAAGGTTTTGATGCCGTAGCTATGACAGGGCGTCAAGCAGGTATCGTCACAGATGATACACATACCTATGCGCGTATTGAGTCCATCGATCCTACAGCGATGCAAAATGCTATTAGCGAAGGGAAGATCATTATTGTAGCCGGTTTTCAGGGGGTCAATAAAGCTGGTTCTGTAACTACACTTGGACGTGGGGGGTCAGACCTTTCGGCTGTTGCCCTGGCAGGTGCGTTAAAAGCAGAGCAGTGTGAGATCTATTCAGATGTGGATGGTATCTATACGACAGATCCCCGCATAGAGCCTCATGCAAAGAAACTTGATACCATTTCGTATGATGAAATGCTTGAACTCTCTTCTTTGGGAGCAAAAGTATTACAGAACCGTTCAGTGGAACTGGCAAAAAAGTTAAAAGTAAAACTCTATGCAAAAAGCAGTTTTTCAGACAATAAAGGAACATTGATAACAGAGGAGAGTAAAAATATGGAAGAAGTATTGGTAAGTGGTGTGGTACTTGACAAAAACCAGGCAAGAGTAACCCTTAGGGGTGTAGTGGACAGACCGGGGATCGCAGCGGAAATATTTACAAAACTGGCAAACAATAACATTAATGTGGATATGATCATCCAAAATGTAGGTACGGACGGATTGACAAATCTTGGATTTACCGTACCGCAAAGTGAACTAGACAATGCAAAAAGAGTCGTTGAATCTTTTGGAGCTGAGATTGGGGGTATAGATTTTGATGAACATGTGTGTAAAGTTTCAGTCGTTGGTGTAGGTATGAAGTCTCATTCGGGTGTGGCATCCACAGCTTTTACTGTATTGGCTGAGAATAATATCAATATCCAAATGATCTCAACTTCCGAGATCAAAGTCTCCATGATCATAGATGAGAAGTACGGAGAACTTGCCGTCCGCACATTGCATGAAGCATACGGATTAGACAAGTAGTAGTGATGCAGCAATTGCTTAAGTGGACACTTGAAACCATACGTGAGGAAGAATCCTGTTTCTCATGGATGGAAGAGTACCGCTATGAGTGGGCTCCTCTGGTTAAAAGTGCTGTTTCCCAAGTAATAGAAGGGAAGACGGTGCTTGTAGTCACGGATGAATCGCGCAAGTGGTTCGGTAAATATATTTTAAACGGTATCAATGATCTGTGTAAGAACAGACCTCTTCTGCCTTTTTATCAACTGACAGAATGTTTCCCCAATTTACAAAATATAAACTCGACACAAGATATACAGCTTCTTGAAGATATGCTTGATCTCTCCTATCCGAACGGATATTATATCTGGTACATCGGTAGAGGAGATCATCCTTATACAAAATTGGCCTATCGAAATCATGACAATTTCTTATGGGTCTTGGACGAAGAGGTGCAAAATAGTTTTGCTTTGCGTAGTGCCGACCCTCTTTTGGACATTAAGCTTCTCCAGCTTTATAAGCTTTTTGATATGACCATCTCTGAAGCGCTCTTTGGAGACATTGACCTGGAATCATGAATTTAACCTCTCAAGTTATCATCACCGAAAATATGGAGGATACGATTTCCAAACTAGAAGCACTGCAGCAAAACGAACGTTTTGTCAAGATCATCAAAGAAGACACTTTTTTGGTAGAAGATGCCAAACTTGCTATAGAAAAAGCCTATATGGCAAGCGAAGAGATCACAGTGATCATTCTTGCTGCAAAAACATTTTCCCCTGTAGTACAGAACAAACTGCTAAAAGTCATAGAAGAACCGCCTAAAAACAAGGAGTTCATCATTCTGGCACAAAGCAAATCAACTATACTTGACACTATACGTTCTCGTCTGCCTATCTCTGTACTTTCAGATGTAAAGCACGAAGAACATTTGGGATTAGATTTGGATCGGCTCTCTTTGGCTACGGTGTATGAGTTCATACAAACACACAAACGTACGGATGCCAAAGTGATGAAACGGCTTGTGGAACGCATAAGTAAAGAGGCTATGGGTTCGGGAAGTTATGACTTGGATGAAAAAACACTTACGTTGTTTTCCAATGCTTTTACAGCTTTGGATGTAGGGTCTCCTCCACAGTTTGTGCTTAATACTTTATTGTTAAAGTTGTTGGCTCGTAAAAAAAGGTAAAATATCTGATAAATATTTATTTTTTAGATTGCCTCATATTTTACTTGAGGTGTTGTTGTTCTCCTTACTTTTCTAGAAAAGTAAGCAAAAGTCGTTGTCTCTCTCGAATCGCTTCGCTTACAAGGTCGTTCGAGACAACAGGCACACATTCGTGTGATCGATGGGGAGGTGTTGATTTATGTATATCTATAAATTAGGTGCTATTTCAGATAAAAAAGCTGCACTTAAAGCACTTGGTGTGGAGAGTGGTGGTGTAGGGATCATGGCTAAGAAGATGGAGTTACTCTACTTCTTCATTAAAGATCTCAAAACGCCTGCTGCGAATATTTTGAAGCAGGATGCATTGAGCATCGGTGCGGAGCTTGCGGTTCCGGGCGGGGTGATACTCTGTGAACAACCTACATATGACTGCATTCTTATAGGAACCAAAAAACATATGGAAGTGCTTTCCCGTAAAGAGTTGGCACAGCCTTTTGGACTGAAAACAGTTGCTGCTGAACTTAAAAAATTCCTCTCTCTACCCATGTATTCAACAAAGATCATGGGTGTGATCAATGCCAATGATGACAGTTTTTTTGAAGAAAGCAGGTTTATTGCCAATGATGCTATAGAGAGAATTAAAATGATGATAACAGAGGGAGCAGATATTATAGACATTGGTGCTGTCTCATCCCGTCCGGGGGCAGAACCGGTGAGCAAGCCTGTTGAACTTGAACGTATGGCCCCTATCTGCGATGCTATTGCCAGTGAAAAACTGTATGAAAAAGCCACATTTTCAATAGACAGTTATACGCCCTCTGTTGTAGAATATGCACTAAAAAGCGGCTTTACCCTGATTAACGATATTACAGGAGCAAGTGATGAGAAGGTTATCAAATTGGCTGTGCAGTACAAGGCACAGCTTTGCATCATGCATATGCAGGGTACACCGCAAACCATGCAGAAAAATCCCGATTATGAAGATGTGATGGTTGAGGTAAGTGCATTTTTTCAAGAGCGTATCGCCAAGTGTGAAGCGTTGGGACTTGGCAGAGAAAACATTATTTTAGATGTTGGCATCGGCTTTGGTAAGACACTGGAGCATAATCTTACGCTCATTAGAAATATGGCGCATTTCCAAATTTTTGGATGTGAGGTATTGGTGGGTGCGAGTAGGAAATCCATGATAGACAAGATCATCCCGGCACCTACGAAGGAACGTTTACCCGGTACTTTAGCGATACATATGAAAGCTGTTGAAAATGGGGCGAGTATCGTCCGTTGCCATGATGTGGCGGAACATCGACAGGCACTGGCTGTATTGAAAGCTTTGGCATAGAGTAAAAAAATATATAGAAAATAACAATGGCAAAAAAGAGGACAGAACGACAGATGACACATAAGCAATATTTGGAAAAAGTCAAAACTCTTAAAAAGTGGGCTTATGCCTACTATGTAGAAGATAATCCTGTAGCTTCGGATGAAGAGTATGACAAACTTTATCATGAAGTGCTGGACTATGAAACTGCACACCCGGATGAAGCAGTAGAAGATTCTCCTACGAAGCGTGTAGGCGGTGTAGTGCGCGATGAATTTACCAAGGCAAAGCACATCAAGCGAATGTGGAGCATGGAGGATGTGTTTACTACAGAGGAAGTGCAGGAGTGGCTGGACAGGGTAGAGAAGAATGTAGGTAAATGTGACTACTTTTGTGAGCCGAAGTTCGATGGGGCAAGTATGAACCTGCTTTATGATGATGGAAAACTTATTCGTGCCATTACGCGTGGTGACGGTGTCGTAGGTGAAGAGGTCACGGACAATGTGCGTACTATCCGCTCGGTGCCGCTTACTATCGACTACACAGGACTCATAGAGATACGCGGTGAGGTGGTCATTCGTAAAGATGACTTTGAAGCGATCAACAAAGAACGTCTGAATGAAGGAGAGCAGCCTTTTGCCAACCCGAGAAATGCTGCGGCAGGCAGCCTCAGGCAGCTGGACTCTTCCATCACTGCCAAAAGACGTTTGGTCTTTTACCCCTGGGGGATAGGAGAGAACTTTTTGGAGCAGGCAAGACTTTCTGAAAAGATGGATTTTGTGTATGCTCAGGGATTTTTAAGACCGCCCTATCATCAGGAGTGTAGCACCATAGAAGCGATTGAAGCCTTTTATCAATTCCTCATTTCAAAACGAGATGAGATCCCTATGATGATGGACGGTATGGTCATCAAAGTAGATGACATCGCTAAAGAGGAGGAACTTGGTTACACCGTGAAGTTCCCCAAATGGATGTGTGCCTATAAATTCCCCGCTATTGAAAAGGTCACGAAAATAAATGCCATTACTCTGCAGGTAGGACGAACAGGGGTCATCACACCGGTAGCTGAGATAGAGCCTGTGAACATTGAAGGGGCAGTGGTAAGCCGTGCGACCCTGCATAACTTTGATGAGATAGAACGAAAAGATATCCGTATCGGTGATTCTGTCATCATTATCCGAAGCGGAGATGTCATCCCAAAGATCATCAAAGTGCTTGCAGACAGGCGTACGGGCTCAGAAATACCGGTAAAAAGACCTACCCATTGTCCTACCTGCGGCAGTGAACTGCTGGATGAGGGAGCACTCATTAAATGCCAAAACCTTAAGTGTCCGGACAGAGTGATCAATTCCATTATACATTTTGCCAAAAAGGGATGCATGAACATAGACGGGCTTGGCTCCAAGATCGTAGAACTGCTGGTTAAAGAGCATATCATAGATAATGTATTGGATCTCTATGCACTGAAAAAAGAAGATCTGGAGCATTTGGAAGGATTTAAAGAAAAACGTATCCATAATCTTCTTCAAGCCATAGCCGATACAAAGGGGGCACCGCTTCATAGACTCATTAATGCCATGGGCATAGAACACATTGGAGAAGTGGCAAGCAAAGCATTGGCTTTTGAATTTGGACTGAGTATCGTAGATGTGACCTATGAAGAGCTGATTGCCATAGATGGCATAGGCGCAGAGGTGGCAAATTCATTCTTGGAGTTCATGCGTGTCAATCATGATTTTGTCCTTAAACTTTTCGAGGTGATTCAACCAACGGTTGAAGAAAAGGTTGAAGCCAAAGACAATCCTTTCAAAGGCAAAACAGTGGTGCTGACCGGAACGATGAGTGAGCCTAGAGGAAATATTAAAACAATGCTTGAAGCATTGGGTGCCAAAGTCAGCGGCTCTGTAAGTAAAAAAACGGATTTTGTGATCTACGGAGAGGATGCCGGTTCTAAATTGACGAAGGCGGAAAGCCTGGGTGTAGTTACGTTGACCGAAGATGAGATGAGGGCAATGTTATGAGACTGGATAAATACCTGGTAGATGAGGGTTACTTTGAGAGCCGTAACCGTGCACATGATGCTATTAAGGCCGGGCAGGTTTTGGTCGATGGCAAAAAAGCCAAGCCTTCTGTGAAGATAGATGAAAATTCTGTGGTTGAGGTAGAAGATGCGAAGTTCTATGTGAGTCGTGCTGCACGAAAATTGGAGCATTTTCTGGCTGGGTACCCTATGGATTTTAAAGGGGAAAGAGCTTTGGATATAGGTTCATCTACGGGAGGGTTTGCTCAAATTGTGCTTGAAAACGGAGTGGAGCATCTTGATTGTGTAGATGTAGGGAGTGATCAACTGCATATCTCGCTTAGAAACAATGAAAAACTCTCTTTACATGAAGAGACGGATATCCGTGAGTTTCAAAGTGATGAATCCTATGACCTGATCACTTGTGATGTCTCTTTCATCTCTATTTTGCAGATCACGGAGGATATAGACAGACTGAGTAAAAGAGGAACAGATATAATTATACTCTATAAACCCCAGTTTGAAGTGGGCAAGGATGTAAAGCGTGACAGTAAGGGGGTAGTGCAGGATTTGGATGCTATTGCCAGACGCAAAGAAGCATTCGAGGCAGAGGCAGAGAAGTTGGGTTGGGACCTTAAGTATCAAGCTGAATCACAAGTCACTGGTAAAGCAGGCAATCAGGAATATTTGTACCATTTTGTAAAAATGTAGGGTGTGCCATGGCATACCAAAAATGATAAAATTATATAAAGGTGTGCAATTGCACATCCTACGAGGAAAAAATTGAAATTAAAAAACACCATAAAATCCATCGCCATAGGTTCATTTGATGGCATGCATGTCGCACATCAAACGCTCATAGAACAGGTAGAAGCTATTGTTATCATAGAGCGTAACGGTGGATATTTGACACCTGGGCATAAGCGATCATTCTATACATCCAAAATGTGCTGCTTTTACCATTTTGACAAGATAAGGTCACTGAACCCTGAAGCCTTTGTCCATAAGCTTAAAGAGGATTTTCCTCATTTGGAGAAGATCGTCGTGGGGTATGACTTTGCTTTTGGTAAAGCAAAAGCAGGTAATGCAGATCATCTGAATAAACTTTTTGACGGAGAAGTCTGTATCATTAAAGAGGTATGTGTAGAGGGGATACCTGTCCATTCCCGTACGATAAAAGCATATCTCAAAAAAGGCAATATAGCATTGGCGAACAAACTCTTAGGCAGAGCATATGTGATAGAAGGTGAAGTGATCAAAGGGCAGGGACTCGGTAAAAAAGAACTTGTTCCTACGCTTAATCTTTCTGTTGATCATTATCAGCTTCCTTTAGAAGGTGTGTATGCTACACGTACCAAAATTGGTGAGAAATGGTTAAGCAGTGTAAGTTTTTTAGGGCATCGTGTGACCACGGATAGCTCTTTTGCTGTAGAGGTACATGTGATAGACAGAGATATTGGCGAGGTGAGCGGTATGGTTTCTTTTGAATTTGTTGCATTTATCCGTGAAAATCAGAAGTTTGATGGGTTGAATACCTTAAAGAAGCAGATAGAAGAGGATATTGCTCGGGCTAGCGAACTTTCTAGCAAAAGAAACTCTCATTACCAGCAGAGTTGAAGAAGTGCAGATGGAATAAAATATCTGTATGGCAAAATAAGCATATCGTTAAATAGATGCAGTAAAATAGTAATAAAATAAATAGTATAAAGGGGAAGGAATGAAACAGGTTGAATGTGATGTATTGGTTATTGGCGGTGGACCGGCAGGCGGAGTAACGGCAATTACAGCTAAGGGATACAACCCTGAAAAAGAAGTACTTCTGATCCGTGAAGATAAAGAACAGCTCGTACCTTGTGCCATCCCCTATGTTTTTGGAAATATTTTGGGAAATACCGAAAAAGATATTGCTTCCTGTGCACCGGTGGAAAACACAGGTGTCAAAACAATGGTCGGTGTTGTGGATGAGGTAGATATCGAGAATAAAAAAGTCTATACAAAAGACGAACAGATCAGTTTTGACAAATTGGTGCTTGCTACCGGTTCGGTACCCTTTGTTCATCCCTCAATGGGTAACGCGACTGATATTGAAGGCGTATTTACCGTACCCAAAAGTAAAAAAATGATCGATCAGCTTAAAACTTACGTTGATACAAAACAACAGGTCACTATTGTCGGCTCCGGATTCATTGGCGTTGAAATTGGTCTGGAGTTCGCAAAATCCGGAAAAGAAGTAACGATCATCGACGCAGGTGGACATATACTGAATACGGCATTTGATGCAGAATTGGCAAGCCAGGCCGAAGAGCTGGCTAAAAAAGCTGGTATTACACTTGAGCTTGGAAACTTTGTCGATTCCATCAAAGAAGAGAATGGTATTGTAACAGGTGTGAGTCTCAGTGGGGGAAAAGTGATCAAAAGTGAAGTGGTTGTCCTGGCAACAGGGTATAAACCCAATACCGATCTGGCAAAAAAAGCAGGATTGAAACTTGCACGATATGGAGGTATATGGGTAGATGAATATATGCGTACACGAAACCATGATATTTTCGCTGTCGGGGATTGTGCGGCAAGACGTGATTTTATTACCCGTGAACCTTCCAAAATAATGCTCGCATCTACATCGGTTGCTGAAGCACGGGCAGCCGGAAGTTCACTCTACAAACTTAAATATATCAAAGGCTTTAACGGTACGATAGCCATTTTTTCAACGGTAATTATGGGGAGGTCTTTTGCATCTGCAGGTGTAACAGAAGTACAGGCCAAGATGCAGAACTTTGATATTATTACAGGAACATTTGAAGGAATGAACCGACATCCGGCTACCATCCCTGATGCAGTAAAGCAATCTGTCAAACTCATTGCCATGAATCACAGCGGAAGGATCATAGGAGGTCAGATCGTTGGCGGACCAGAAGTGGGGGAACTGATCAATATCATCGGTCTTCTCATTGAGGAAAAGGTTTCAATCTATTCTCTGATGTCTCTTCAGGTCGCCACCCATCCCCTATTGACGGCAGCCCCGACCAATTACCCGATCATTAAAGCTGCAGAGATCATCATTAAGAAAATGGATTAGACTTTTGGGAGACAAGATCATAAAAAGAAGGTGTGGTTACGCTAATGAATCAAGATAAGGTATTTAAGCAACCTATAGATAAAAAATTTGAGTTTGATGAAGCCGTGGCTTCTGTTTTTGACGATATGCTCTCGCGCTCTGTACCTTTTTATGATGAAGTACGGAAATTGGTTATCTCTTTGATATTGGTTGAGCAGGCTGATGGAAAGAAAGTACTTGACCTTGGTTCATCTACGGCAAAGTTCCTGCTTGACCTGTATTCCAAGATGCGTGTACCTATGAAGCTCAAAGGGCTGGATAATTCTCAGGCAATGCTGGACAGGGCAGTACAGAAATGTCAGGCATTTGGTGCAAAGATAGAGCTTGAACTTGCCGATATGTTGGTTTATGACTATGATGATGAAGACATTATCGTTGCAAACTATACTTTGCAGTTTATACGTCCTATACAGCGTTTGGAGCTTGTGAAAAAACTTTATGACGGATTAAATGATGACGGGATGTTTATTTTTTCTGAAAAAGTGGTCTTTGAAGATAAAAAGTTAGATAAAGAACTTATAGATATTTACTATGGCTACAAAAAAGAGCAGGGGTACAGCGAATATGAGATAGCACAAAAACGCGAAGCCCTGGAAAATGTGCTTATACCTTTTACAATAAAAGAAAATATACAGATGTGCAAAGATGCCGGATTTACAAAAATTGAAACAATTTTTCAGTGGGCAAACTTTGTAACCTTTGTTGCCAAAAAGTAATACATTTGTGTTATAGCCCTAAAATACGGGTTGCATTTTTTAATATGAGTTATTCACACCTTATTCACTATGTGAAAAATGCATATTTATTCTTAAAATTACCTCAAAATATAAAAATATTTTTACTATATCTCCATTTATCCATATTCTTTTCATACGTTTTAAGCTATAATCTTTCCATTAATTTTCGGGCAAGATAAAAGCCCACTAAGGATGTACCATGAAATGGACACCAGGAAGCTGGAGAAATTTTCCCATAAAGCAGCAGCCGACATACCAAGACCAAACGCTTCTTAAGAGTGTCGAAGAGGAGTTGAGCTCATTCCCGCCACTTATTTTTGCAGGAGAAGCAAGAAGACTTAAAGAGAAGTTGGCCAAAGCAGGAAGAGGTGAAGCATTTTTACTTCAAGGCGGAGATTGTGCTGAGAGCTTTTCTGATTTCAATGCGCAAAGTATAAAGAATCTTTTTAAACTCATGCTTCAAATGAATATGATACTGATGTACAGTACAGGTAAACCTGTGGTCAAAGTAGGACGTATTGCCGGACAGTTCGCCAAACCCAGATCTTCTGATTATGAAGAGGTGGATGGTGTAAAATTGCCCAGTTACCGGGGAGACATCATAAACAGTATGGAGTTTACGGAAGAAGCGAGAGTGCCAAATCCTAATAATATGATCAAAGCATACTATCAATCGGCAGCTACGCTGAATCTTGTGCGTGCATTTTCAAGAGGCGGCTTGGCTGACCTCAATAAAGTACACCAGTGGAATCTTGATTTCATCAAAGATAACCCTCTGGGTAAACGTTATGATGAGTTGAGCACAAAGATAGATCAATCAATGAAATTTATGGCTGCCTGCGGACTTAA
>JANTHR010000047.1 GCA_024762315.1 Sulfurovum sp. | reverse complement strand
CAACCTGATGATTTGGACAAATATACAGCTATGCTAGAGTACAAACCTTTTGAATTTACCAAGTTTAGACTGCAATATACCTATGACAGATCAAAAATGTATGGGGTAAGTAATGAGAGAGAAAACACTTCTGAGCTTCTTTTGGGTGTCACCATCGAAGCAGGCGCACATGGCGCACATGCATTTTAGGAGCAACCAATGAAAAAAACAACTTTACTTTTAACTCTACTGTCCACACTCGTTTTTGCCAAGGTCAATGTGGTGGTATCCTACCCTTACCTTGGAAAGATTATGCAAGAGGTAGGAGGAGACCAAGTCAAAGTCAAAGTACTTGCCTCTGCCAAATTTGACCCGCATTTTGTCATCCCAAAGCCTTCACTCATCCCTGCCATCGCACGTGCAGATATGCTTGTAGCCAATGGTGCAGGACTGGAGATAGGTTGGCTTCCGCCACTGCTTAAAAGTGCGAACAACCCTAAGGTACGCATAGGCTCAGAAGGATTTGTAGATGCAAGCCGTGTCATCCGTCTTATGGATGTACCTAAGTCTGTCTCTCGTTCTATGGGAGATATACACCCTGAAGGTAATCCCCATTTCGTTACTGACCCGCACAATGTACTGCCTATTGCTAAATTTGTAACCAAAAAACTGATGACTTTAGATACGGCACATAAAAATGACTATGCACAAAATCTAAAAGCATTTACGCAAAAGTGGCAGACATTTCTAAAAGGCTTTGATGGCAAGATGAAAAGCTGCAAAGGCAAAAAAGTTGTTCAATATCATGAACTCTATAACTATATTCTTAAACGCTATGGCATAGACTCTATTGACACTATTGAACCACTTCCTGGGATTTCTCCTAGTTCAAAACATACACTTAAACTTATCAATAAAATGAATAAAAATCACATCAGCACTATACTACAAGATCCATACCATGAGAAAAAGACAGCCAAATTCATCGCTGCTAAGACGGGTGCAAAAGTTGTGGTACTCCCTCATGATGTAGGTGCCGTGAGTGGTACGAAAAGCTTGGAGGCATTTTACAACACTATAGCAGAGCGTTTATGTCACTAATCTCACTTTTGTATCCTGCTTTTATATTGGCAATACTTCTGGTTTTTATCCATGCCATTTTTGGTCTGGAAATCATCAAACGCGGGGTCATTTTTACAGACCTTGCTATAGGACAATTCGCTGCCATAGGTGTAGCGATGAGTCTGCTTTTTTTTGAAGGCAACTATAGCTTTGTACTTACCTTGGTATTTGCCCTTATTGGTGCAGGACTTATCTCCTATGCAAGCCATAGGGTCAAACATATAGAAGCCTTTATCGGGATGCTCTATGCTTTGGGGGCGAGCGGTATCATCGTCCTTTTGTCTAACACGACACAGGGTACAGAACTTTTTAACAAACTTCAAGCCACAGACATACTCTTTACCACAACCTCAGACCTATGGGAGCCGCTCATCTTATATGCAGTGGTCGCCTTGCTATTTTTTATGTTCTATAAAAAACTCTCAGGCATAGCCAAAGAGATGCTCTTTTTTGGACTACTCGCACTCACCGTGACTTCCTCTGTACAGCTGGCAGGGGTACTTGTGGTTTTTGTACTGCTCATCGTGCCTGCATTTTTGGCTTTATTGCAAAGCAGGTTCCAACCTTTATTTTTTGCATGGGTAACAGGTTCCATTCTTATTATACTTGCCATGGTAGTCTCTTATCTGTTAGACTTGCCTACAGGTTACTCCATTGTATTTATTGCTTCGCTTATTGGGGTGGCAAGTGCACTGCTTGCAGGCGGAAAGCATACAGGGCGCTTCTAATAACCCTGTAGACTTTCGGTAAATACGGAGGTCTATACTAATATAATTTTTCTATCATCTTCTGCATTCTCTGTTTTGCCCTGTGCAGAAAGAGCGTACTTTTACCGGAGAGTTTACCCTCCTCTGACATAGGTAGTGCCATAAAACTTTTGATGGCATCTAAAAGATCTTGGGTATCTTTCATCTCTCTCAATGATTTCTCATGATAGTTCGACTCTTCTGTGCCTCCTTCAAAATGCAATATTCTCTCAAGTTTTCCTTTTTGTTCATTAAAAAGAACTTGATAGGTCTTTAAAGTCTCTATGGCATCATGAATATGGGCATCTACCTTGTCCATTTCCTCTTTGCAGTTACCTTTATGGGTCGTATAGTTTTGTGCATCTTCGAGTTGCTTTACTGCAAAATGTAAATTTTTGCTTCCTTTAAGACTCACACGTATCATATAGATAAGAGCCATCACAGCTAAAACAATTGCACCAACCACTAAACTGCCATTAAGTACATCATCAGGGCGGCCAATCTGTGTACCGAACCAGCCAAAGATAGATTGGAGTGCTTCATTTGATGGCACCTTGGTAATATCTAATGTCATACCCAGTTCATTGGTCGCATAGTAAACAAGTCCCAGAAGTGTTGCAATCCCGCCGAATAATGCATAGATAAAACCTGTAAACCTACCACTGGAAACTTCTCGAAGCATTATAGGTTCAACATCCTCTTTAGTCTCAAAAACAACACTTTCTTCTTCCTCTTCCGGTTCATCACTGTGGGCTTCATATCCCAACTTGGCAAGCAGCGCCTCACTTGCATCCATGCCACCTTCTTTCAGTAAACGTTTGGCCTCATCATAAGCTTTAAGATCATCCGAAAGAAGAAGCTTGCAGGCATCCATCTGCTCTTCTGCTTCTTTGACGATACTCTTGGCCTTTTCAACCAAAGCTTTGGCTTCATCATGCTTTTTGACCTTTTTCTCCTCTTTAGGTGATTCTTCTTTTCTAACTTCCGGCTCTTTAGCTGTCTCCTCTATATCAGAAGTGATCTCTTCTGCTTCTTCCGCCATCTCATCCCGGGTATCTTCTACGATCTCACTTGGCTCTTTCATCTTTTATCCTTTTTAAAAGTAGTCGATTTTTCTATTTTATCAAAATTTTTTCACAATTGTTTAATCTATATCAACTTTTTAAAACACTTGGATATAATCTGATAAAAATTATTTAGGAATTTTATGGGTATTTTAGTTGCACTTTTGGTTTTATCGGTATTGATATTTTTTCATGAATTGGGACACTTTACTGCTGCACGTTTTTTTGGTGTACAGGTAGATGTATTTAGCATAGGATTTGGTAAACGTCTTTGGACAAAGAAGATAGGAAAAACAGAGTGGAGCCTCTCTGCCATTCCGCTGGGCGGATATGTAAAGATGAAAGGACAGGACGATACTGACCCCACAAAAGTAAGTTATGATCCTGACAGCTACAATACAAAAAAACCTTGGCAGCGCATTATCATCCTTCTTGCCGGTCCTTTTGCAAATTTTTTAATGGCTTTTTTGCTCTACCTGGCTATCTCGTATCTGGGGGTACCCAAGTTATTGACCTATGTAGGTGAAGTAAGGAAAGACACTCCTGCCCTACAGGCAGGTTTACAAAAAGAAGACAAGATCATTCAAATCAATGGACATGATATCCACTATTGGGAAGAGATAGGCAAACAGATCAATCAAAGCAAGGGGGCTATCTATCTTGTTGTAGAACGTAACCATAAACTCATAGATTTGACACTGCAGCCCAAAGTCATTGATGACCAAAATATCTTTGGGGAGAAGATCACACGACGTATCATCGGTATCAGTCCTTTGGCTAAGCAGACAACGGTTCATTATGGATTCATAGATGGTTTTTCCTATGCCTGGGAAGAGACTAAAAAAGCAAGTACGCTCATTTTCCAGAGTGTCCAAAAACTTCTTACCGGCGCAGTCAGCACCGACAAACTTGGAGGCATCATAACTATTGTAGATGTTACCGCACAAGCCAGCAGTGCAGGGTTACTATCGCTTTTTTTCTTCACTGCACTTATTTCAGTAAACTTGGGGGTACTTAACCTTTTACCGATCCCTGCGCTGGACGGCGGACATATCATGTTCAACCTTTATGAGATGTTACGAGGAAAGGCACCCAGTGAGAATGCAATGTACTATCTTACCATGACAGGCTGGGCAATGCTCATCTCGCTTATGGTATTGGGATTGTATAATGATATAAACAGGCTTTGGGGCTAAATACATATTTCATAGGAGGAGAGAAAAATGATATTGGATAAAGAACAATTAAGAGCAAACCTGGATGAAGTTATCTGGAATATTGAAGAAGCACGCATCACTGTGAGTGAACATCATATTGTAAAACTTGTCACTGTTGCCAAATATACTGAATTGGAAAACATCAGAACACTCTATGAGCTGGGACAAAGAGCTTTTGGAGAGAACCAAGTGCAGCAGCTTAAAGAACGTATGGCGGCATTGGAAGAGCTTCCGCTTGAGTGGCACATGATAGGTACGCTTCAAAAAAACAAGATCAATAACCTCATAGACCTGCGCCCTGCTCTTATGCAGTCACTTGACAGCATAGAACTGGCGCAAGAGCTCAACAAAAAGCTTGAAGCAAAAAATTCAAAAATGCACTGCCTGCTGCAAATGAATACAGCCAATGAAAAAACAAAATCAGGGGTATCTGCAGAACAGGCTGTAGATATCTATCAAGAGATCAAAGAGAATTACCCAAATATCATCCTTAAAGGTGTTATGACCATTGGTGCACACACGGAAGATACCAAGCTTATTCAGCAAAGTTTTGAGACAACACACAGCATTTACGAAAAGTTAGAGAAAGACGGTGCTACGATCTGTTCTATGGGAATGAGTGGAGATTACCAATTGGCTATAAAATGTGGGTCAAATTTAGTACGCGTAGGGTCTGCCCTCTTCAAGCAGAAATGAAAAATTTTATTTAAAATACCATTAATCAGTCAAGGAAATTTGCAGTCGTGGCAGTGGTTGCATTTTCTTTTTTTTGGTTCGTTTTCTTTCTTTATTGCATCGATAAAGAAAAAAAATAAACAAGAAAACTTTCTAAAAAGAACTGAACTCTAAGATGCTTTTCGGGTTTGACACTTCTTGCAAATCCCATAAAGATTGACCTGTCGCTTGCTAAGCTTGAAATGCTCTTGCTGGCTCAACTGATCAAATATTTCATCTGTACTCTCCAGGCAGGATCTGTCTTCAACCTCTCCGCACTCTGTACAAATAAGATGCATATGATCTACTTTTGCAAGTTCATATTTGGATTTTCTACCGGCAATCGGTACTTCCACCAGCACGCCCTTGCTCATCATTAAAATAATATTCTTATAGATCGTTGCCAAAGAAAGAGAAGGATGGACTCTTGCCACCTCTTTATATATCTCTTCTACAGCCATATGACCATTTTTTTCAATAACTTCTAAAATATTCATACGTTGAAATGTTGCTTTAAGTCCACTCTCTTTTAGAAGTGTTGCATAGTCAGTCATTACTATCCTTTTTTTATATTAGGAATCAATATGTTAGCTCCGTACCCACAAAAAGGGAGGGAAGAAGTGAAGGCACGAAGCTAGCATATTGATTCACATATCCCAGGCAAAGAATGTCTGGGATATCTGTTGCAGACTATAGTTCGTCTGCGTGTTTAGCAAGATACTCAGCCACACCCTCTGTATCAGCTTTCATACCTTCATCACCTTTTTGCCAACCGGCAGGACAGACTTCACCATGCTCGTTGGTAAAGAGCATTGCATCTACCATTCTTAGCATTTCATCTTCGTTTCTACCAAGAGGAAGATCATTGATGACTGCATGTCTGATGGTACCGTCGGCATCAATAAGGAAAGAACCTCTCAGTGCTACAGCTTCATCCAGAAGTACATCATAATCTCTGGCAATTTGCTTGGAAAGGTCAGCAACCAATGGGAATTTTATTCTACCGATACCCCCTTTTTCTACCGGAGTCTCTCTCCACGCAAAGTGTGAGAACTGACTGTCTACAGACACACCGATCACATTGATCCCTCTTTGAGTAAATTCGTCTACTCTGTGGGAAAATGCAATGATCTCTGATGGACATACAAATGTAAAGTCCAATGGATAGAAGAAAAGTACCGCACCTTTTTCACCTAGATTCTCCATCAGATTGAAATCTTCAACGATCTGACCGTCTGCCAATACAGCTGTTGCTGTAAAATCCGGAGCTTTTTTAGTTACTAACATGTTTTTCCTTTAAATGATAATTTTTATTTACAAGGAAATTTTATCAAAATAACTTTAAAGAGAGATAAAATACTTATTTGAATGGCAAAAGACCGAATTTTTTAATAAATACTTCATTAATATCGATAAGCTTCTTTTCTTGAAGTATATCCAGTACCTCTTTTGTACAGAAGGTATCACCAGGCCACTCTCTTGTATAGCCATCATAAGCATTTTTATTGGTTGCATCTATACTGATGAACGGTTCAAGCATGACATCTCTTTGTGCATCTATATTATTCACTACTCTCCAGATGAGCATATAAGGATTGTCAATGTCATTATTGGCTTTATCCACAATAACAAGTAATTTAATATGTCTTTGAAGCTCATGTAATTTGACAATAAGCATTTTCATTGAAGTCTGTTTCTCTACAGTTATCACACACATTGGTGTTTTTGTCCCTGTCATATACTGCTTCACTTCTAAAATATGACTGTCAATATGCTGCATTTTCTCAAGCAGTCCACTGTCACTGAGTAATTCTTCTACACCCTCTTCTACCTCGTCACCGGTAGCATCTACGCCCAGCTTCCCACCAACGAACTGCTTAGACGAAGAGTGGTCAAGATGGTCTACGATCCCCTGGGTGATCAGTATCTTGTTTTTATCCAGCCTGTTGAGTATATGTTCTGTCAAGGCTTCACTCTCATCAAGGTCAGGCGCATCCTCTCCCACAAAAACGGCATGTTTGACAAAACTCATCTGTCCTACACCCCAGAATGCATGCATGAACTGCTGTGCATGCCCCGGATAAAGTGTTTTCATTTTGGCAAGAATGAGGTTATGGAAGACACCGTTCTCAGGCATGTTGTAGTCAATAAGATCAGGCGCCATCGGTTTGAGCATGGGAAGAAAAACCCTCTCTGTGGCCCATCCCATATATTTATCTTCCAATGGCGGTTTTCCTACGACCGTCGCTGCAAAAACGGGTTCTTTTTTCATGGTAATGGTCTCTACATCCATCACGGGGAAAGGCTCTTTGAGCGTATAGTACCCTGTATGGTCACCGAAAGGACCCTCGATCTCGGTGAGGTCAGGGTCAACAAAGCCCTCTATGACAATATCCACATCACGTGGAATATAGATATCATTGCTAATAGATTTGACCAACTGTGCATTTTTATTTCGCACAAAACCATACAGCAGCATCTCGAACATCCCGTGAGGCATCGGAGCCTGTCCGCACCAAATGTAAAGCGGGTCACCGCCTATGGCCACTGTTACAGGCATCTTCTTCCCTGCTTTTTGGTACTGGTCAAAAAAATGGGAAGCATCTTTATGTATCTGCCAGTGCATGCCAAGTCTATGCTTGTCATACTGCTGTAATCTATACATCCCAAGGTTCTGCATCTGTCCGTCAAGGCTCTGCGTATAGACCTGCCCCATCGTAATGAAAGGACCACCATCTTCTTCCCATGTCTTCAAAATAGGCAGTCTGTCAAGATCGACCTCTTCTTTGGGGATAAGGATCTCCTGACACTCTCCTTTGAACTTTAAACGTTTAGGAAAGACATTTTTCAAAGAAAAGAGTTTAGGGATCATCGCCAGCTTGGCTTTGAAAGTTTTAGGCGGTTTGAGCTTCAGCAGTTCTTCAATACCTTCAGCCACATCGTCCGGATGCTTTCCAAAAATCTTTTCAGTGATCTCTTTATTGGCAAAAATATTCATGAGTACAGGCATATCATATTCTATACCCTTGGCTCTGTTAACAGGTTTTGTAAATAAAATAGGACGTGAGTCCTTTTTTTTCACCTCGATGTAAGCTACATGCGGTATCTCAAGTTCCACATCGAGCGGTTCGTCTATGATCTTTAAATCACCATTGTCTTTGAGCCATTGTACGACGTCTTGCATTGCTATAGTCTCTCCGGCATCTCATCTTTAAACGCGATCTTCTCTGCCTGTTCAAGAATATCGAGTGCGCCCTCTTCTATCATGGACTGGGCGAGCTGATCACCAAGAATATCACTTTCATTGAGCGGTGCGGAAAGGGTTTTATGAAGAATATGTGTACCGTCAGGATAACCAAGCATCGCTCTTGCCGTAATAGTTTGTGCTTCATTGTCTATGGTAGCATTCACCGCGACCGGAGCGGAACAGCCTGCACCGATGACAGAGACAAAATCACGCTCTACTTTGGTACAAATAAAGGTATTTTCATCATTAAGACTCATCGCTATTTCACGTACTCTGTCGTTACTTGATACAATTTCAATACCCAGTGCAGCCTGTCCCATGGGAGGGATGAAAAAATCCAGTTTTTCTACATAAGGAATGTCCTTAAGCAGATCAAGTCTATGCAAGCCGATGTAAGCAAGGATGATCGCATCATACTGTCCCTCTTTGAGTTTTCGAAGACGGGTATTTACATTACCCCTAAGCTCTTTTACTTTAAGGTCCGGACGTTTCTCAAGCAGTTGCATACGGCGTCTAAGACTGGTTGTTCCCACCGTTGCACCTTGAGGAAGTTCATCTAAACTTTTATAGGTATGTGAAAGCAATACATCACTCTGGTCTTGGCGCTGAGTAATGGCACAAAGTTCTAATCCTTCAGGAATGTAGGTCGGTACATCTTTAAGAGAGTGTACGGCAAGATCGGCATTGCCTTCAAGCATCTCATCTTCAAGCTCTTTGGTAAAATGCCCTTTACCTCCTATGAGCGCTAAAGGTTTATCGAGAATTTTATCACCTTTGGAAGTGATCTCATTGAGCTCAACGGTCACTCCGGGAAATGATGTTTCAATTCTCTCTTTAATATAATATGCCTGCCATAAAGCAAGATTACTTGCCCGCGTTGCTATAATCAGTTTTTCCAAAAAGTTCCCCTCTCTTTATTTTATCAACAAGCTTTTTTGAGGAAAAGCATAACAACACTCCTCACTCCTCATCCATCCCTATTTAATAAGTTCTTTATAGCCTGTTCTCATTTTGTCCCACTCACCATCTATATAGATCGTAGGTGTTCCCGAAACCATCATTTTCCCGGCTGCCAGTTCGTCTGCTTTCAGTGCCTCTTTAACTTCTTTTGCATCTATTTGTTTCTGAGTTACAACATAACCGGTATGTTTTTTTACGGCATCAAGAATTTTGGTTGCATTGGTCTCTCGCGGATTAATACTCAAAGTGTATATTTTTTCTACAACATCCATTTTGCCCTGATTTTGTGCCACATGCATCACTCGCGTCAACACGCCTGAGACAGGGTGAATTCTTAAAAGTGGCAAATGGTAATAATAAATGGCTAATTTTGTTGGGTTCTCTTTGGCTGCCTTAAAGATACCCGGTACAGTTTCTTTACAGAATGGACATTGCGGATCAGAGAAAATAAGTACTTTATGTGCGGCATCTTTATTCCCGAACAGGAGATGCGCATCATTATACATACTTTCATGAACAGTCGGTTTGATCTCATTTCTATAATCATTTCCTGTTTTGAGATTGACCAAATGTCCCGTAATAAGCCCGTCTTTGACGAACATCATTTCCGGTGCATGTAACTCTTTTTTCTGATACTCCAGATCCATTGTTGTTAAAAGTACTGTCCATCCCGGCAGATCTTTATGTGTTTTAGACTCTATAAGTGTTACACCTTTTACTGTTACTTGCGGATTTTTTACAATATTTCTTTTCACATACTTTACAAGTAATTTATTATCCGGTACACTATTTGCACTAAGGGTGATCGATGCGATCACTGTGCTCATCAATAATTTCGACATCAATGACATTGTCATCTCCTTTGTTTCGTTTAAATTTTGTTTGTTCAGGCGTTATTTTAGCAACAAAACGTAAATACATTGTGTAGCCCAGCGCCATCAAACCCAGAAAATCACTCAATACTCCGGGAATAATGAGAAGTATAGCACCTACAAAATAAGACATGCTTGCATCCTGGAACTTTTTGATGTCCAGCTTTCCCTTTTGCATGGCCTGCATATTGCCTATCACTGCATGTGGTGAATTCTGTAAAAGTATGACCCCCACGATCATACTTGTCACTATCCATATCACAGACCAGAAAAAGCCTATAGTCTCTCCTGTTTTAAGAGAAAGATACAATTCCAAAAGGAAATATGGGATAGCGAAGAACATCTCTTAAAATCTTTCCATGAGAAAATTCAATACCTTCTCGGAAGATATTTCCTCTTTGATCATGCCGTCTCTGCTTACAAATTCAACCAAACCATCTGCCAGCTTTTTCCCAATGACCACAGCATGAGGTACGCCAAGAAGTTCATAATCTTTCATTTTCGCACCGAAACGGTCTTTTCTGTCATCAAGAAGTACATCTGCACCTTTGGCTTTCATCGCTTCATAAAGTTTCTCTCCCAATGCAACCTGTTCTTCATCTTTAATGTTGGAGACAAGTATCTGCAGATCGAACGGTGCAGACTCTTTTGTCCAAATACACCCCTTGTCATCATGGTTCTGCTCAATGATTGCAGCAATAAGGCGGCTCACACCTATACCATAGGTTCCCATGACCATAGGTTGTGCTTTCCCGTTCTCATCCAGGAAATTACATCCCAAAGGCTCCGAATACTGTGTACCCAGCTGGAAGATATGTCCCGCTTCTATCCCCTTGGTATAGCGAAGAGGCGATCCGCAATGCACACACAGGTCACCCTCCTGTACTGCTGCAAGATCATGATAATCTGCATCAAGACCTACAAAGCTGTTACCGACCAGGTGGTAATCTTTTTCATTGGCACCGCAGATCATAGAACTTGCGTCTTTTAAATTATTATCAAACACAACTCTAACACCTTCAGGGGCAGTAGTCGGTCCCATATAGCCAGCTTCCAAACCAACCTCTGAAAGTTCTTCTTCGGTCACATCAACTAGATCATTGGCATCCACAGCATTGCACGCTTTAACCTCCTGAAGTTCATCTGAACCTCTTAAGGCAAAAAGTACGATCTCGCTTCTGCCTTCATCATATAAAGCACGTTTGGCAACGGTTTTTACAAGATAATACGGATCAACATGAAAAAATGTTGCCAGATCCTCTATGGTCGTTGTATCCGGGGTATGGGACTTGGCAAAATCTGCTTCAGGGGCCTTGGCATCACATGGCTTTTCTTTACGCACTGCCGCTTCTATATTTGCACCGTAATCACAATTGTCACACACCACAATAGTATCTTCTCCACTGTCTGCGAGTACCATGAATTCTTTGCTTCCGCTGCCGCCTATGGCCCCGGAGTCCGCTTCGACCACTCTGAACTCAAGTCCCAGACGGATAAATATCTTCCTGTAGGTCTCTTCCATAAGGTCAAATTCACGTTTCATATCTTCTTCATTGACATGAAAGCTGTAACCGTCTTTCATCAGAAATTCACGCCCTCGCATAAGCCCAAAACGCGGTCTTATCTCATCACGGAACTTCAAATTGATCTGATAAAGGTTCAATGGCAGTTGCTTATAACTCTTAACACTCTGGCGTACCAGATTTACCATCATCTCTTCATGGGTCGGGCCAAGAACAAATTCATTATTTTTTCTATCTTTAAAACGTAAAAGTTCTTTCCCGTACTTCTCATAGCGCCCACTCTCTTCCCAAAGTGATGCAGGCGTTACAAAAGAGAGGCTGACTTCCTGACAACCTGCTTTATCTAACTCATCTTTTACTACGGCACGTACTTTGTCAAGTACTTTTTTCCCCAATGGCAGAAAATTGTAAAGCCCGCTTCCGCCCACAGATTGAATGAACCCTCCGCGTATCAAGTAAATATGACTTGCCAAAGTAGCGTCATTTGGAGTCTCTTTTGTTGTTGGTACTAATAATCTTGAAAATCTCACGCGCTGTATCCTTTTGTATGGTGATCTTGTTTATACTGCTTCATATCCATATATTCTGTATCGATATTAAACATTCTTTTCACCGCTTCGATACAGTTTGCATTTTTCTTTTCTGCAGAAGAGTGTCTCAGATTTTGTGTCGGATCATGCAAAAAACGCTTGAACATCTGTTCGGCCATTTTTCGCATATTGTCTTCATATTCGGCAGGGACAAAGCCCTTTTTGACCGCTCTTTGCATCTCTTTGTCTATTGCTTCGCTGACATATTCTCTCATCTGCTTTATCACAGGCTCAACGGAGAGTGCACGAAGCCATGCATAGAACTCCTCTTTATATCTGTCTACGATCTCCGCTGCTTCCAGCGCCTTCTCTTCACGCATTGAGTGGTTGCTTTGGGAGATCTCTCTTAGGTCATCTATGCGGAAAAGCTTGAGCTTTTCAATATCCATATCCTCAATATCTCTTGGGATGGCCATATCAAACCAGATCCTCGGGATGGTTTTGTTCTCTATTAATTTATTGGTAACAACAGGCTCAGGTGAAGAGGTCGCACAAAAAAGCAATTTATAGCGGTTTACATATTTTGAAAGCTTATCTATGGTATCAGCTTTGACGTTCTCACCAAGCGAATCAGCCACAGCCTGCACTTTAGGCAGGTTACGCCCGATAAAGACCACATCACACCCGACCCTAAGCAGATGCTTTGCGGCAAGTACACCCATTTCTCCGGCTCCTACCACCACTCCTGTCATTCCCTGAATATTATCACCTAAAAGTTTGTGTGCCTGTGCTACAGCTACAGAAGCGATGGAAACAGGTTTTTGGGAAATATTCGTTGCCCTTCTTACCTCGGCTGCACACTTGACTGCATAGGAGATGACACGGTTGAGCTTCCTGCCTGCTGTACCATGCTCCAGCGAAAGCCTGAATGCTTCTTTCACCTGGCCCGTGATCTGAGACTCGCCTATGACCAGCGAGTCAAGTGAAGAGACCACAGAGAAAATATGAGAGATCGCCTCCTCATCATCATAGGTCTTTGCATTACTTTTCACAACATAGAAATTCAGGCCACTCTTTTGGCTCATAAGCCCCAGTACCGTATGGTAACTTGAAAAGTTATCACTGGTAGCCATAACGATCTCAACTCGGTTACAGGTTGAGATAATAAAAGCCTCATGAACAAATTCAAACCCGGTCAGCTGATCGAGTAAAATCTTCTTCTCTTCATCATTGGCAAATGCCAATTTTTCTCTCATTGCCTGGTCACAATTTTTATGAGAAAAACTTACAACTTGATAATACATTAAAAATTCCTATCTATCATCTCTTCGGCAATGCTCGAGAGTGCTTCCTCACCCTTCTCGTTCATTAGCTCTACGGCTTCATCGATCAACTCTTTTGCCTGGGCATAGCATTTCAAAAGTATTTGATGTTCTTCCATATTCTGCATGATCCATGCCTGTTCTTCTCTGCTCAATTCTTTGGCATGTAAAGAAGCCAGCTTTTTTTGATCTTCACTGTTTAAAACTTCATAAAGATAAATGTACGGCAGGGTTGTTTTACCTTCTGCGAAATCATGTAAAGCAGGTTTGCCCAGAGTTTCAGAGTCAGAAGTAATATCAAGCAGATCATCTATCATTTGAAATGCCAAACCGAGATTTCTGCCATATACCAAGTATGCCTCTTTGGGTTTACCCGCAAGTACGGCAGCTGCTCCCGCACTCGCCTCCATAAGTGAAGCCGTCTTCTGATAGATCATTTCAAGATAGATCTCTTTATTCAGGTTAAATGTTTTGGAAAGCGAAACATCCTTAAGTTCACCGAGGCTGAGCTTAACTACGGCACCGGAGACTATCTTTGCGACTTCGGAAGAGATATTGTTTAACTCCAAAAAACCTTTTGAATAGAGAACATCCCCGAACATAATTGCCGTTTTATTCCCATAAAGTGCATTAAGAGAAGGTTTGTTACGACGGGTATAGGCATCATCTATCACATCATCATGCAAAAGACTTGCAGCGTGTATCATCTCAACGATCGCTGCTGTTTTAACTACAGATAAACGATTTCCTGCTATCTTCAGGATGAGTTTTGCACGCAGTCTTTTACCCTGGGGAAGTTTCCCATACTGGGCTGCAACCTCTTTGTCATCCAGGTCGGCTATAAACTGTTCTATTTTTCTCTCAACGGCACTCAACATACAAACTACCTATTCGCATTGTGTTACGATATTGCCTACCAATTCAATGAACAGCGAATTGACTCTGTCATCGATCTCTTTGTCTATCACTGTAGCCTTGATAAGCTGTTCATGTTCTTCATCCAGTCCTCTCTCTTCAAGCATTTTCTCCGCTACTGCAAAACGTCTAAGCATCTTTTCAAGTTCCATCTCTACAATGTTCTGGTTCGCTGTTTTAGCAATACTGAAATAGTTAGATTTAGGTGTTCCTACAAATGCGTCATCATCATCAAATATATTCACTGTTCATCCTTTGGTTTATAAAGGAGATTATTATAGCCAAATAATTTTAAGGGTACCTCTAATGTATATATTCTTCAATAGGCTTTGGTTCTCCCAAATAGAATCCCTGTGAATATTCTATACCCAGTTCTTTCATAGCTTCATATATCTCTTTGGATGAAACAAACTCTGCTACCAATTCATAGTTAAATGTGGAAGCCAATGCTTTTATGGATGCAAGAACAGTTTTTGTACGCGCAGGTTCTGTTTCCAGTTCACGTATCAGGCTGCCGTCAATTTTTAATATTTCTACATCCAACTGTATCAAATAATTGTAATTGGCATAACCGCTTCCAAAATCATCAATAGCGATCTTTGAACCATATGCTTTTAGCTGCTGAAATATCAAACTGACTTTGCCGTAATCATAGATCTCATGGTCTTCAAGAATTTCGAAGGTCAATCTGTTTGCGAACTCTTTATATTCATGGAGATTCTCTGAAATAAGCTTCATCATATCACTATTGTACAAGTCATCAAGGTCCAAATTCACTGACAGCTCAATATCTGGATACATCTTTAGTGTACTAAAGGCTCTATTCAATACCAATTTGCTCATCTTAATATATTGACTCGTACCTTTTATGACTTTCATAAAATGATAAGGACTGATGAGTTTGTCGGGATCATCTTTATCGATGAGTCGCACTAACGTTTCATATTTAACGATCTCTTTCTTTTCGGTATGAAAAATGGGCTGATAGAGACAAAGCAGTCTCTCTTCTTCCAATGCTTCCCTAATATAATCCATATTACCATACAGACTTTCATCAAGATGTTCAATACCTAAAATACCTAAGTTGTCTTTTCCTTTACTCTTTATCTCCAGAAGCTTTTCATCCAGCAATCTCAATATATTCTGCACGGAAGATGTCCCTTTCGGGACCTCTATGGCACTCATGGAAACCGTTAATGACACCACTTCATTCTCTACAAGATATTTTTTTTCTTTCAGGATTTCAAACAACTTCTTTGCAACTATACCGATCTTCACTTGATCTTTTGGAATAACAATAAAAAACTCTGCACCTGCAGTGCGTATTACTTTTCCCTTTAGAGGAGATACAATACTATTTATTGTATCTACGAACATTTTTAAAACTGTATCACCCGATTTGTGTCCATATTTTGTATTGACCTGTTTAAATTCATCGATATCAAGCAATATTGCATTATATTGATCCACCTTGTATCTGTTAAAAAACTCTTCCAAATAGAGTTTGGTATATGAAGAAGTGAGTGTATCTTCCAAAATACTTTTACGGAATTTGCTATATCTGTAGAGAATAATTGCCAACAACAACAAACTTCCAAACAAAAAGATCTGCATTATCTTAACCACTGTCATAAGCGGAGAATTGAAATCATTAAGATACTTTCCATAAGCTTCTGAAAGATCAAGTACAAGCAGGGCTTCGGTATGGTTGTGCTTCACAAGAGGATAAACCAGAGACAGCCAGACATGCTCTACGCCTTCCTGCTGTCTGACGATCTGCATTTTATGAGTTTTGCATACCTGCTCAAAAAGTTCACTTTTAGGAAAAAATATTGCATTAAAGTCTTCAGGATCATTTTTTGAGCCGTCCAGTAAAAAACGAAAATACCCTTTTGCATCTTTTTTCAATAAAAAAATATATTGATACTGTTGTGTCAAAAAGGTTTGCAGAACTCTGTTAAGCTCTTGTCTGAGTTCAGGGTCGTTTGCAAGTGTGAACTCTATATCTGTTTCTATTTTTGACTGTATATAGTTTGCTATTTTCTGGGCATATCGTTCCGATTTCTTTATCTCTTCTTTTTTAAGCCTATGTGTACTCTCCACGATCGTATACTGCAGATAGATCGCAAATGCGATCAAAAGTGCCGTCAGTAGCAAAATAAACCGGTTCAGATACTGTTGTTTCATAATTCATCTATTATAAATTTCTGATATTCAGCCGGAAGTACAATATGGTATTGATCCAGTCTGTTTTTCACAAAGAGCAGTTGCGACCTTCCTTTTCTCCAGTAAAATGCGCCGACTATATCTTTTGACCTGTCTAAAAAATGATGATCTGTAACAAATAAAATAGGTTTTTTATCTGTTTGAATGTCTTGCCTTTTAGCAAGAACCTTTTCTAATGTTCTTTCATCGGTAATTAATACGATATCCGCATCTTTTGGCTCTTTTGTAAGCTGCAGTCTTTTGGAACTTAAAAATATCTTTCTATATTCATTATCATTCACATACACGGAGATCTCAGCTTTTGGAGACAAGGAAAAAAACAGTTTATGATATAGCTTAAGTGTACTGTCCCTATCGAGCGCATATAAATGCCCATAAAAAAGGATGAGTAGTATTAAAACTTTTTTCATTAGAAGAGATACTCCAGCTCAAAAGTAACACGTCTGTCTATGGGCGATATTTCTAATGGGGCCAACATATTTCCTGTGCCGGGGTCAATCCTGAACATATTGGTCTTTTTTGCTTTATCTAAAAGATTTTCTCCTTTAAGTGTGAACGTCAAGTTCTCATTTACATTCCAGGAGACGGAACTGGTCAGATCAAAATAGTTTTTATCATTTAGACTATTTTGATGCCAGACTACACCGTTGTAAAAATCAAACTTTTCATAACTGTTCGTAAAACTGAGGTATCCACTATAATCCTCGAGTTTATCGAGGTTAAAAATATCTTCGTACCATGCATAATAAAGTTGAAGATTCATTTTATTATTTATATTAAAATTATAATCATAATTAAAGAGTGCAGTAATATATTTTGTATCTTTATCATTTATATTGTTTTTCAAAAGACCATCTTCATCTTGCATCATATGTAAAAATAA
>JANTHR010000046.1 GCA_024762315.1 Sulfurovum sp. | reverse complement strand
GTAGAGAGCAGGGCACCCAGCTTATTTTTTACTTCCAGATATTCCAGTTCAGGGATGGAGTCTGCTACCACGCCGGCACCAGCCTGAAGGGTAATAGAGTCTGGTTTGATGAGTGAAGTTCTTATGGCGATAGCTGAGTCCATATTGCCGTTAAAAGAGAAATAACCCACAGCCCCTGAGTAGAAACCGCGTTTAAGTCCTTCAAACTCTGCGATGAGTTCCATGGCCTTGATCTTTGGTGCCCCGGTCATGGTCCCTGCTGTAAAAGTAGCAGCAAAGAGATCGAACATATCTTTGCCCTCCATGAGCTGTGCCTCCACATCCGATACCATGTGCATCACATGCGAGTACTTTTCAACACGCATCATTTCAGTGACTTTCACAGTGCCCGTTTGTGCTACACGGCCTACATCATTCCTGCCCAGGTCGATCAGCATTAAATGTTCTGCACACTCTTTAGGGTCATTCAGCATTTCAAGCTCCAGCTCCTTGTCCCGTTTTGCATTTTTTCCGCGCTTACGTGTCCCTGCTATAGGGCGAAGCAGTATCTCATCTTCTGTCAGTCGTACCATCACTTCAGGACTTGATCCGCAAATGGAAAAATCTTCATAGTCAAGCAGGAAGAGGTAAGGAGAAGGATTTTTGGAGCGCAGAACCCTGTAGAAACTCAGCGGGTCTATCTTTCCTTTTTGGGTATATCTGTTTGAAAGAAGGATCTGAAAGATATCTCCGGAACGGATATGCTCTTTACTTTCATCGACCATCTGCTTAAATCTCTCTTCACTTATGCTGTAAATACCTTCCCCGTCAAGTTCAACTGCTTTAAGAGGCATAGGCGTACAGGTATTATGCAGGGTGTTCTCTATTTCTTCAAGCCCTTCTTTCATGGAATCATCATTGAGTATAAGTGTCAGCTTAGCACTTTTATGCGAATAAGCAATGATGATCTTAGGACGGACAAGGTCGAGATCCGGAGTATTAAGCGGGTCTAGAAGCTTGTCCATACTTTCTTCAAGGACAGGTTCAAATACTTTTACCATATCATAGGCGATGAAGCCTATGAACCCATCAACAAAAGAGAAGCCCACCTGGGAAGCTTTTTCTTTATAGGCTGCCTGGTCTATAGAGGCATAATAGGATTTTAGAAAAGTGAAAGGATCCTCGGTAAGGATTTTTTTGGTCCCTGTTGTGTCGGTATAATTTGTTATTTTATCTTTATAGCTAAGACGCTCTTGTGCACCGATTGTGATGAATGAGAAGTTGCCGTCACTTGTGTTGACCACGCTCTCAAAGAGCATGGTCACTTCATTTGGGAAAAGTGCTTTGATCTTTCCATAGAGTGCAACAGGGGTAAGTTGGTCAAAAAGAATTGTTTTATGCATAGAAGAACTACTTCTTAACCACAAAGGCACTTTTATTGATACGGTCCCGCACTCTGACAAGAGCAGTATCCACGGCTTTTCTGTCTTCATATGGTCCTATAAGCAGTTTTTTTGTTCCATTTGCTGCAGGAGGTGTGATCTTGTAGTTGAAGCCGCTGTTTTTAATAATGCTGAGAAAACGGGAACTAGGCGTCTGCCTGAATGACCCTACTTGAATATAGTAGGTTTGTGATGCAACAGGTTTTGGCTTTGGAGCATTTGCAGGTCTTCCGGCCGGATGCTCTTTGGCTTTCTCTATGATCCTGCTTGGAGCGGGCTTCGCCACCTGAATCACTTCTTTCTTGGGTTCTGCGATTTTTTCTATCTCTTTTTTGTGGGGCTCCTCAACACTTGGTTTTGTTTCGGGTTCTGTTGGTACTTGAGCAAATTCTTTGGTTATCTCTACAGTTTCTTTTACAGGCTCTTCTTTTTTAGCTGTTTCCTTTTTTTTCTCAACGGCTTTTGGAGCTTGCGCAGGTGCCTTAGGTTCACTCTCTATGATCGTTGAGAGTTTTGTCTCTTCCTTTGTCTCTTTGGTTTGGGTAGTATTTTGCAGTGTAAGTTCCGGACTGATCATCTCAGTGTTGTCTTCTTCGGAAGCAAAGTGTTCTGCTTTGGGCTCCTTTAGTATGATCTTTGTAAGGATAATCGCTACGATCAATACAACTATAAAGAGGGCTATGATCGTTAAAATACTTTTTGCTTTACTGTTTTTAGGTTCCATATTATCGATGATAAGGTCATCTAAATTGTGATCATTCATGAGGTGAAAATCTCCAAATTTTATTTTGAATTGATTATATCATATTTATTTATATTAAAACTTTAGATATTTTAGATTCCCAATCTTTTTTGATTGAGGATCGTATAGAGTACAGGAAGATAGAGTAGATTAAGTACAGTCCCCCACGCTAATCCAAATGCCAATGCTATTGCCATGGGCTGGAAGATCGTGGCTTGTCCCGTAGGGAAGAAAACCAGGGAGCTCAGTCCAATAATAGTGGTAACCGAGGTAAGCACAATGGGCCTGAACCTTTTAGAAGCGTAGAAGAAGATCTCTTCCATATTGTTCGCTTTTTTAAGATTCATGATCATGATGATCCCATCATTGACCACAACTCCGGAGAGACCCAGCGTACCGATGACAGACGGCATGGAAAGATTGATGTCTAATGCAAAATGCCCTATGAGAACACCTAAAAAAGCAAAAGGAATGACGGACATCATCATAAATGTCTCTCTAAATGAGTTAAAAAGATAGAGTAAAGAGAGCATAATAAGCAGCAATGCTACCACGCTTGCAAGCATCATATCGTGCTTTAGTTCTTTTTTCTTCTCCTCTTCTCCTTTGAGGATGATCTTGATACCTTCTTTTTTTGCCTCCTCCAAAACAGGGGCTATCTGCTTAAGGGTTTCCGTAGCGGTTATTTTTTTACTGTTTACATTGGCATAGACATAAAAGTTTTTTTCTCCATTGTCTTTGATGATCTTTTCAAATGATCTGATGACCCTGAAATGAACGACATCTTTAAGTACAACGAACTGGTCGTTTTTAAGTTTGATCTGAAAATTCTTCAGTGCATCCAAAGAGTCTTTTTGCGTACTTCGGATCTTCAGTTCCAGTAGATTGTTATTATCAAAAGCCAAAGCTGTTTTTCTCTCCAGATAAGCATTGGAGAGAAGAACACCTAATGTTTGTTCCGTAAGCCCCAGGGATTCTCCATAACTGTTGACCTGCAGTTTTATTTCATCCACACCGTAATGCATGGCATCATTCACTGAGACAATGCCATCAATTTTACGAAGCTTCTCTTTGATCTGTTCCGCATAATGCATGACTTTTTGATTGTCATCCGAGACAAGGCCGATTTTCAGATCAGATTTGATCGGCCCTACTTTTTTTTCTACAATAGCAAGATCGGAGAGAGCAAATCTTTTTTTATACCCTTGTATCTTTAAGAAATGCCTTAGTCTGTTTGCGATCTTGACAGATTTCTCTTCCCTGGTACGTCCCTCTTTATCATAATAAAAACTGAGTGTTGGAGTAATGAACCTGTCTACGAAATTCTGTGCTTTAAGCTTTTGCAATTCAACGGTGATCTGTCCGACGTAAGGGTAGGTTTCAGAGTTTCCTGCACTGTCTCTTCTCCAGCCGGCAACAGAACCCACATGGGCAATATAGAATTCTTCTTTTTTTTCATACAGGTCTTTTTCGATCGTCTTGAGATAGCCGATGGTCTCTTCAGTTGTTGTATTGACATTGGCTTTGAGTGTGATATTGATAGTGGTTGCATCAAACTGAGGAAACATTTGGAATTTACTGGCTTTGATACCTATTATGGTAAAAATCGGTACTAAAATAATAAAAAGTATTAAAAAAGTCTTTTTGTATCGCATAAAAAAGTGGATAATTTTGCTGTAGAGTCGATTGATTTTCTCCCAGGATGTGGTCTTTTGTTCTTTTTTTAAGACATGCGCCGCATGAATGGGCAAGAAGATAAAAGATTCTATGAGGGAGGCCAGAACAAGCACAGAAACGGTGATGGGAATAAGTTTGATGACTTCCCCCATCGTACCGCTCATCATAAGGGCGGGAATGAAAGCAAAAAGGGTAGTAAGTGAAGCAATGGTCACAGGTTTGAACATCTCTTTTGCCCCCAGAACAGCAGCTTCCTTAGGTTCTATCCCCTCTTCTATATGCTGCTGAATGTTTTCGCTGACAACAATGGCATCATCAACGATGATCCCCAGAGCGATAAGTACGCCGATCAGGGAGATCATATTGATAGTGTATCCTGCAGCGTAGAGATAGATAGCCCCCATAACAAAAGAGGTAGGAATCCCCAGAGATATGATGAACGACATACGTTTATTGATAAGAAGTGCTACCAGGAGTGAAATGAGGATCAGACCCAGCAGGATATTTGAAATAACAATGTTGAGACGGTCTTTGATCGCTTCAGATCGATCGTTGTGAATAGTATAGCCGATGTTTTTGCTTGTCAGATTACTTCTGTCAACGAGGTGTTTAATGGCTTTTGAAAGCTCTAATGCATTCCCTTTGCTGCTTTGTTTGACCGATATATCAACAGCATTTTTCGTATCTATGGAAAAGATGGTGGCAGTATCTTCATAGCGTTTTGAAACAGTGGCGATATCTTTAAGATAGAGGGTTTTCCCTAAAACTCTGATCTGGCTTTGAAGCATTTTTTGAGCATCTTTGGGACCATTATAGGTAGAGACAAAGTAGTGCCCTTTTTGGCTGTCTTCTATGCTTCCTATGGGAAAAATATAGGAAAGCCCTGAGAGTGCAGTGATGATACTGCTCTCATCCAATCCCAATGCACGTATTTTTTCACTGTTAAGGCGGATATCATAATATTTATCTGAATCTCCGAAAATGGAAACTTCAGAGATATTTTTCATAAGCATGATCTTGTCTTTTAGACTGTTCGCCGCTTCTATAAGCTCACTGTGTGAAACCTTGTCGGATGAAACGGCGATACGCATGAGATCACGTTTGATCTCCAAAACGTTTACACTGGGTTCATCCATGTCACCAGGCAGATTCTGTTTGCTCAGGGCTACAGCATCTTTGACCTTGTCGGCCGTATTGTATTTGTTGACCCCTTTTCTCAGTTCCAAAATAATATTGAACTTGCCGGCAGAGATGACCGTTGCCATTTTGTCAATGCCGTCGATATTCTTAATGTCACTCTCTATCTCTTTGACTGCCATTTTATCCAGCATGTCAATGGATGCTCCTGTATAGTAGCCGTTAATGGAGATCATATCAAGTTCAAAGGAGGGGAATATCTCTTTAGGGGTTTTGGTATAAAGTCCGATACCTGTAAGAAAAACCAGGATGAACAGAAAATAGTTCAGTCTGCTGTTGTTGACAAAAAATCTTAATAGTTTTTCAAACATAGATACCCGCTTTTATTTTTGAAGCTATTGTATCGTATATTGTGTGAAGAAAATGACAGAAGAAGAGCACACATTTGTAAAAGTAGAGGTGTGCTCAGTGTATGAAGAACTGGAATGTTACTTCCACAGGGCAGCACGTTTCTGTGCTAAAGTCAAGGAAAACAACGATTCTCTCTGATTTGCCTTAGAGATCTCGTTTGCATATCTCCAATACCTCTTCATCACTGACATCATACCAGTTCTCATATACCTGGGCTACTGCATGAAAGTTTGCAGGAGATTCCAGTACGACTATTTCATCAACGATCTGGCTGAATTCCTCTATGGCACGCATAGCTGCAACCGGTACGGCAACAATGATCCTGCCGGCATGCTGTTTTTTACATAAGCTGATGGCTGCATGCATGGTGGACCCCATGGCTATGCCGTCATCAACCAGGATCACTGTTTTGTTGTTTAAAGAAGGCAGCGGTTTTCCTCCCCTTAAGATCATAATGCGTCTTTTTATCTCTTCAATCTGTTGGTCAATGATCTGATGTATGACTTTGTCGGGAAGTGAAGAGGCTGCCCATTGATTAATATAGAGTGAGCCATCTTCTGCAATGGCTCCGAAACCACTTTCAGGATTGTCAGGATAGGGGAGTTTGCGGCAGATTATCAATGAAAAGTCGGCATGGATTGCTTTGGCAACTTCATATCCCAACTCCGCACCACCGCGTGGTATGGCTAAGACAAGTGCATGTTTATCTGTATAAGATTGTAGTGCGATCCCCAGTTTTTCACCGGCATCTTTACGGTCTTTGAACATCTGTTATCCTTCTTTTTTATTAGAGGCTTCCTATAGTATACCAGATAGATAAAAAGCAAAGATAAAAAAGCAGTATTGGTAAAAAATGTTCTCATCAATATGCTTTCCCTGGATAAGCTCAAAAAGTTATTAAAAAGGAAGTAATTAGATAAAGTTTTATATATTGCTTTTTATCTGTATGATTAGACTTGGAATTCTTTATAGGGAAGCGTAATAATATTATAGGCTGATGGAAGGGAAGCAGACGGTAGACATTTCCATTTTTTCGTCAGTTTTTGTTTGAGTGCATCCGAGATCTCCAGAAGCCTTGCATCAGCCTCATGGAGTGGGAGATGATCCACCTCTATGAATACCTGTATTTTCTCTTTGTCTTTCCCCTGATAGATATGATAGTGTTCTATATTCAGCGTATTAAAAAGATGTTTAATAAGATGATAAAACCTTTGATACTCTTCCCCTTTATATTCAAGTACCAGGTAATTGGTGTGGCCATTTTGGGTCAGTGGCACGGCAATAGTGTATTGTCTTGCACGGTGTTGCTTGAGCAGAAGCGGGGTAAGCGGTTCATCAATGCGTTCAAACTTGGCATAGAACGTACGATTGTCAAACTGTATCTGTTCAACGATCGCACTGCGTTTAATATAGTAATAGCTGTCAAAAAGCTCTAAGTCAAAAACTTTTATTGTCGGTTCCTAATAAATCGGCTTTTCATAAATAACAAAATGCGAAGCAAGCTCCTTCATCTCATTTTTTATTTTTGCATGAAGTGCTGCATCATTCACATTGTCTAGTACGTCAGCGATCTTATTTGCGATGATCTCAAATTCTTTCTCTTTCATGCCTCTGCTTGTCAATGCAGGAGAACCGATACGCACACCGGAAGTCACAAACGGACTTCTTGTCTCTCCGGGTACCGTGTTTTTGTTCACAGTGATACCTGCGGCACCTAATGCAGCATCTGCATCTTTTCCTGAGAAATCCTTGTCAAGAAAGCTTACAAGTACAAGATGGTTGTCTGTACCGCCACTTACCACATCATAGCCTCGTTTCATTAAGACATCCGCAAGAACGGCAGCATTTTTCTTAACTTGTTTTGCATAGACTTTCCACTCGTCAGAGAGGTTGTGTTTGAATCCTACCGCTTTAGCAGCTATCACATGTACCAATGGTCCACCCTGAAGTCCGGGGAAGATGGCAGAGTTGATCTTCTTGGCGATATCTTCATCATTGGTCATGATCATACCTCCGCGGGGGCCTGCAAGTGTTTTGTGTGTTGTGGTCGTTACGACATCTGCATAGGGGAACGGGCTGGGGTGTTCGCCTGCACATACCAGTCCTGCAATGTGGGCGATATCCGCGAAAAGAATAGCACCTACCGCATCTGCGATCTCTCTGAACTTCTTGAAGTCGATCTCTCTGGCATACGCTGAAGCACCACACACGATGATGTCAGGCTGTGTGATCTTTGCAATATCCATTACTCTGTCATAGTTGATGCGTCCGTCAAGCTCTACCCCATAGGTGAAGCTGTGGTAATTCTTCCCTGAGAAACTTGGCTTGGAACCATGTGTAAGGTGTCCTCCGTGGCTGAGGTCCATTCCCAGGATCTTGTCGCCTGCTTTGATGAGTGCGGCATAAACGGCACCGTTCGCCTGGCTTCCCGAATGGGGCTGTACATTGGCATAGTTGCAGTTGAACAGTTCACAGGCTCTGTCTATGGCAAGCTGTTCGACGACATCAGCATATTCACATCCGCCGTAATATCTTTTATGCGGATACCCTTCGGCATACTTGTTTGTAAAAACAGATCCCATTGCTTCCATTACGGCAGGGATGGTAAAGTTCTCACTTGCGATCATTTCTAGGTGATTTGTTTCTCTTTCCAGTTCATTTTCAATGGCTTCAAAAATTTCCGGGTCAAAAGTTTCTAGTGCATAACTCATAGGTTTCCTTTATCGGTTTGTTGTTGGATTTATATCCAATTTTTACTTTTTGTTTTCTTGTTCTCTTTTTTTACATGCCGCTGCATCGATACAGAAGAACCCTTTGCCTTTTTTTGCAGGCTTGAGTTCCTCTTCATTGGTATTGCCGCATTTTTTGCAGGCGATCTCCGCTCTGGCCTCTTCAAGTTTTGCTTCGGGTTTCATTGCCGGGAAGAGGATCACATCACGAATGGAATGGTTGTCTGTCAGCATCATGACCAAACGGTCAATACCGATCCCTTCTCCCGCAGTCGGTGTCATACCGTGCCCGAGTGCCCTGATGAAATCAAGGTCCATATGCATTGTCTCTTCATCACCGGTGGCTTCTTTGGCATCTGCCTGTGCCTTAAAACGCTCGAACTGGTCAATAGGGTCGTTAAGCTCGTTAAATCCGTTGGCGATCTCTTTGCCTGCCATGAAAAGCTCGAAGCGCTCTGCAATGTCAGGGTTGTCATCACTTCTTCTTGAAAGCGGCGAGATATCAATAGGGTAATCGGTAATGAAGGTCGGATTGATCAGGTTGCCTTCGACGAACTCATCGAAAAGTTCTGCCTGAAGATAGCCAAGGGTAAGGTTCGGGTTGACTTCTACCCCATGCTCTTTAAGGTAGGCGATCGCTTTTTCCCTATCGGTCGCTACCTCGGAAGGTACGTTGCCGATCGTTGTCAGTGCTTCCACGAACGGTACTTTTGCAAACGGTGTGGAGCAGTTGATCTCATATTCCCCATAAGTGATGGTTTTGTCCAGTTGCAGCTGTGCAAAGATATACTCAAAGAGCTCTTCGGTCAGTTGCATCAGGTCAAGATAGTTGTGGTAGGCCCAGTAGAATTCAATGGAAGTGAATTCCGGATTGTGTGTCTGATCCATTCCTTCATTTCTAAAGTTACGGTTGATCTCAAAGACCGCCTCCATACCGCCTACTGTCAGACGCTTGAGGTAGAGTTCCGGAGCAATACGCAGATATCTGTCCACGTCCAGTGCATTGTGGTGGGTTACGAACGGTTTGGCATTGGCACCGCCGGGGATAGGGTGCATCATCGGTGTTTCTACTTCCAGGAAGCTGTGGTCTTCAAAAAAACGTCTGATGAGTGAAACGATCTTGGAACGCATGATGAAAGTGCTTTTGACCTCCGGGTTCATGATCATGTCAAGATAGCGCTGGCGGTAGCGAATCTCGTGATCTGTCAGACCATGGAATTTCTCCGGGAGTGGCATGATCGCTTTGGAAACGATCTTGATATCTTTGCAGTGCAGTGTGAGTTCACCTGTCTGTGTTACGAACGGAAATCCGGTCGCTTCAATGAGGTCTCCCACTTCAAAGAGTTTCTTTGCCACATTATTGTAGTAGCCTTCGGGCAGGTCGTCACGGTTATAATAGATCTGTAGCAGGCCGTCGTTATCTTCTATCTTGGCAAAAGCGGCTTTCCCCATGATACGAATAAACTTGATACGTCCTGTAAGCGTAACGGTCTGGTTCTCATCTTTTTTCTCTTCGGTACTCTGTTCTTTTACATAAGCGAAGTGCTCAAAGAATTGTGAGGAAGGCATCCCCTTTGTGATGTTGGCCGGGTAGGGGTTGATCCCCTCCTCTCTTAAACGCTCGGCTTTTTTTATACGTTCTTGAATATATTGATTGTCAAATATCAAGGTTTCTCCTGTGGTATGATGTAGTATAGACTAAATGTCTGTTTTTTGGCATTCTTCACACAAACCTACGATCTTCATCGCATGATCTGTCATGAGAAAATTAAATTTTTTAGCGATCTCTTCTTGTCTCTCTTCAATAACTTCATCGAAAAACTCGATAATTTTTCCACATTGCGTACAGATGAGATGGTCATGGTGTTTTTTGAGTCCAAGCTCATATTTTTTCCCCTGCGCTCCAAAAGAGATGGAGCTTGCAATACCCGATTCTTCAAGCAGGGCCAGTGTACGATAGACTGTAGCAATACCGATATTGATATCGGGATACTTTTTTTTAAGAAGCATGTAGATATCTTCGGGAGTAAAGTGACCTTCATTGTCATAAAGGAACTTTAAAATAAGCTCTCTTTGTTTGGTGAATTTAAGTGCATTCTCTTTAAGTAGGGTTTTGAATTTTTCTAAAAGAAGAGGATAGGTGATCATGCTTTACCTTTAGTTGACCGGTATACTTTTATTTGCTTCAAGCTCACCTTGAATACTTGTATTGTTGTCTTTTTTTCTTATCCCCGAGTTATTCGTATCATTGAGATTTACTACTTCTTTCAGTACTTCTGTGGTATTTGATTTCTTTAAGCCCAATGTCGAAGGATCAAGGTTGATGATGCTGGAGCCTACTTTTGTTAAATAAGGATAAAGTACGGAGCCTTGAACAAATTTTTCTAAATTGTCTTTGACCAGTGTAACATTTGAGAGCGCTGTAACGATCAGTGCAAAAATAAGGAAATATTTTCCTCCTCCGGCAATAAAACCCAAAAGACGATTCATGAAACCCAAACCGCTTGCAGATGTCAGCTTGGAAAAAATAGAACCCAGTATAGTTGCACCCAACCAGACAATGATGAGAATAGCAAGAAAGCCAAGAAGCTTAAGCAATGCCGTATTTTCCAAATGAAGAAAATTGGTATCGATGAATGTGGCGGCAGTGCCTGCTAGACGTGAAGCAAAATATACACCGCCTACCAAACCTACAAGTCCAAATGCCTCTTTGATAAATCCACTCATAAAACCCTTGATCCCCAAAATTAGAACTATGGCACCTATAGTGACATCAAAATAATTAAAGTCTATCATTCTACCCCTTTTTTAATTTTTTCCGTATTGTATCTAAAATATTTTAGTGATCTTCATGAAGATGCTTTATTTCATCATCATCGTTGCTTTAGATACTTCATCGGGTCTGTTTGCATATTGCAGTGCGACATCACGGGAGATCTTTCCATCTTTCAGGAATTTCATAAGTGCCTGTGTCTGTGTCTGCATACCGGTATCGCCCTGTCCCAACTGCATTTGCGAATAGATCTGGTGTACTTTATCTTCACGGATCAGGTTGGAGATCGCATGGTTGGTCAGCAATATCTCTGATGCAGCAACACGACCACCGCCCAACTTGGGTAAAAGAGCCTGAGCGATAACCGCTACAAGAGAGGAGGAGATCATGGCTCTGATCTGTGGCTGTTCATCTCCTGAGAATACATCAATAATACGGTTGATGGTCCCCGGGGCCGAAGAAGTGTGAAGTGTACCAAAAACAAGGTGTCCTGTTTCTGCCGCTGTAAGTGCAGCTTCTATGGTTTCTTTATCCCTCATTTCCCCGATCAGGATGATGTCCGGATCCTGACGCATGGCATATTTGAGAGCTGTAGCAAAGCTTTTGGTATCTTCTCCTACTCCCCTGTGCGAAAAAACCGCTTTTTTGTTCTGGTGGATGAATTCCACAGGGTCTTCTACAGTTACAATGTGTTTTTGTTCATGAATATTGATCTCGTTGAGCATTGCCGCGAGTGTGGTTGATTTACCCGAACCTGTAGGACCGGTAACAAGTATAAGGCCTTTTTCTCTTTTTATGAGCTTTTTATAGACTTCCGGTGCACCAAGATCATCCAGTGAAGGCACATCGATAGGAATGGTTCTAAAAGCAGCAGCCGTATCTCCCAGGGTGCGGTAGTAGTTTGCCCTGAAACGCCCGATTCCCGGAAGCAGCAGTGCGAAATCGAGCTCATCATGTTCTTCAAAATGCTGTTTTTGCTTCTCTGTAATGAGAGAGTAGCACATCTCTTCAATATCTTCTCCCGTAAGTTTGGGGAGATTGACAGGTTTAAGTGCCCCGTCAAGCCTGATTTGCGGTTCAGTACGACTTACAAGGTGAAGATCTGAGGCACCATGTGCAACAACACTTTGAAGAAGTTTTTTAATATCAAATGCGACCATATTTATCCTTTGTTTTTAAGTAGTTTTTCTTGGTAGATGGATTCGTCATATCCTACAATTACAGTATTGTCAAATGTGATAACAGGCCGTTTTATAAGTATATTTTCTTTAGCCAACCATGTAACCTTGTCTGTATCATTAAGATCCAGTTCCTTGAGTTTGAGTGTTCTGTAAGTAGCACCTCTGGTGTTAAAAAGAGTTTTCATATCCGTATGTGCAAGCCACTCAATGATGATCTCTTTTGTGACAGGTGTTTCTCTGATATCTATGAATGCATAGGGTATCTCGTATCTCTTAAGATACTTTATGGCTTTTCTCACGCTGTCACAATTCTTTATCCCGTAAATTTTTAACATGATAGTGATAATATTTTATTCAATGATTGCCGGAACGATAAAGAAGTCATCCTGACTTTGAGGTGCATGTGACAGGATCTCTTTTGCAATGGTATCTGGTTCGCGCGGAGTATCCTCTCTTAGAGGTGTTCCTCCTTCAAGTGTTGAGAAAGAAGCATCCAGTGCATCGGTATCAAGTTCATTGAGGTTGTCTATGTAGCCGAGTATCTCAGTGAGCTGTCCCATAACCTCTTCTTTTTTCGAATCTGCAATACGGAGATGAGAAAGTTTTTCAAGTTTTTCTAAAAGCGTGTTGTTAATCTGCATGGTGTTCCTTGTCCCTTCTTAATTGTATAATTTGAGTTCAAAATATAATGTTATCATTATATATTAATTTGGTTTAAGATATAACTACACTAATAAATTCAATTCAAAGGATATAGCAATGATGCAACAAATAGATATGAGTTCTCCTGAGTTTTTGGAAGAAATGGAAAAAACAAAAAAGTTTACAGATAAAGTATGCGAGAGTCAAGGCTGGGTATATAGTATCAATGAAGATGTGAACGAAGGTGTAACGCTTGGACTCGCACGGCATAGATTGCTTTTTGGCAAAAGGTTTTGCCCTTGTTTTATGGTTGAACCGGATGAGTCAAAACCGGGTAAGTTTAAAAGTTCAGATAACAGAATCTGTCCCTGTAAGCCGGCTATAGAAAAAGAGATACCTGAAACAGGTATTTGCCATTGTCAGATTTTTTGTACACCAGAACACAGAGAAGCGCAGATCAAAGAAAAAGAAGCTGAGCTATTAGCAAAAGAAGAATTGAAGAAAGTATCAAAAGAAGAGTCAAAGTAAATTATAATTATTATTGACTATAATTTAAAATTATTTTAATATTGGAGGGCAGTAGTGCACGAATTATTAGCAACGGATAGTATTAATTCAGAGAACCTGGAAATGCTGTTGAAAGCAAGAGAGAAAGGTGAAGCAGACTTCTTGCTGGTCGATGTCAGAGAGGACATGGAATATGAAGCAGGGCATCTTAAAGGTGTAGATATGCTGAAGCCCACCTCAAGTTTCCAAAATTGGGCAGAGCAGCTTTTTAATGAAGCAAAAGACAAAACGATTATTTTTACCTGTCGTACCGGTGCAAGAAGCGGTCAGGTACAGCATGTCTTCAAAAGTAACGGGCATGAAAGGGTTATTAACCATGCCGGCGGCATTGTTTCCTACCGCGGCGAGATAGAAAGATAATACATGAATGTTGTTGACCTGCTGTTAAAGCTGCTGAGTTTTGAATCTGTCACACCTGATGATGCAGGGTCTTTAAGGTTCATTGAGGAGTATCTTGATGGATACGAAGCGATTTATGTGAACAAAGAAGGTGTCAAGAATCTCTTTTTAACCAAAAAGTTCTCGGATGGGCCGCATCTCTGCTTTGCGGGACATGTGGATGTTGTCCCTGCCGGAGACGGCTGGGAGACAAACCCTTTTGTACCAGTCATTAAGGATAGGAATATCTATGCCCGCGGTACACAGGATATGAAGAGTGGTGTAGCGGCTTTTGTGCAGGCTGTCAAAGATACGGATCATTTTGAGGGAAGACTCTCTGTTTTACTTACTTCAGATGAAGAAGGTGAGGCAAAGTACGGAACCCAGATCATGCTGGAACATCTTAAGGAAATAGACCTTCTGCCTGAAAGTTGTATCGTGGCAGAGCCGACATGTGAGCATATTTTTGGAGATGCTGTAAAAGTAGGGCGCAGAGGTTCCATTAATGGAGTGATAGAAAAACATGGGATACAGGGACATGCAGCGTATCCCGAAAAAGCAACAAACCCCATCCATAAAGTAGCACAGGTCTTGCCTTTGATGGCAGGGGTCAATCTGGATGAGGGTGATGACTATTTCGGACCAAGTCAATTTGTTATCACGGATATACGTGCGGGTATGGAAGTAACCAATGTGACACCCGGTAAGTTGAAAATGATGTTCAATGTACGTAATTCTACCGAGACCTCACTTCAAGATGTAGAAGATTTTGTCCATCGCTATTTCAATGGTATGAACTATGATCTTACGCTGAGCCAGTCCGCAAAACCTTTTTTAACCCCGACAGACAGACCTGTGGTACATGCTATAGATCAAAGTATTCAAAAAATATGCGGTATCACTCCGAAACATTCTACTGCAGGAGGGACGAGTGATGCCCGCTTTATTGCGGCATACCACATAGATGTCATAGAGTTTGGCGTGATCAACGATACGATCCATGCGCCCAATGAGCGAACCTCTATTGCAGAAGTAGAGCAACTTTATGCTGTCTTCAGGGACACTATAGCAAACTTTAATGCGTAAGGATATTATTTTGAAGAGATTATTGATCACTTTTTTACTGTGTATGACTACGATTTTTTCTGCAGATATTGTATGGCAAAAAGATATAGTTACCGCTTTTGAGCTGGCTAAAAAAGAGAGTAAAGTCGTAATGCTTATGGTCGAAGGTGAACACTGCAGATGGTGCAAAAAAATGGAAGAACACACTTTAAGTGATGAAAATGTGACCCAAAGACTTGAACCGTACATTGCAGTAAAAGTGATGCGTGAAAATGAAAAAGCTGTAAAAGATCTGCCTATGATAAATGGTGTACCAACCATCTTTTTCATGACCACTGACAAAAAGGTTATTGAAAGTGTTGTTGGTTATTTTGACATAGGTGACTTTTTAAGTTACATTGATGACGTAGAGAAGAAGGTACCTTTAAAAAAAAAGAATGAACCCATTACATTAAAGTGGCATGATGAAATTGATGATGCCTTTAAAGAGGCACAGAAAACAGACAAAAAAGTAATGATCCTGGTAGAGGATGAGCATTGTCGCTGGTGCAAAAGAATGAAACAGGAATCTCTTTGTGATGCACAGATCAAAGAGAAGCTGAATGCCTATGTTTTACTGAAAATCGACAGAGCCGATGACGAAAATATGGAGGCACTTCCGGGGCTGAGAGGTCCCATTCCCAGTTTTCATCTTTTTGATGCACAAAAAAGAGAACTCGATACCCTTGCCGGTTATTATAATAAGGAGCACTTTTTTGAGTATTTGAATGAACTTGAAAAAGAGGAGAGGTAATGGCTCTGTTTAGGCACCCCTCGTTTAGTGAATATGTGATGGCGAGGCTTGTCACGGTCGCAGTTCTACTCTTTATACTTTTTTCTCTGTTTCTTATAACGGCAACGCCTGATGGAGAAGACGGTATCACCCCTATTGTTTTACTGGCAGTTGCGTTAATCATTTTTAATGTTGCAATTTACCGTGGTGCTAAACGTATGCAAAAAGAACTTAGGCTTATTAATGACTATCTTAAAAATCTGGACAAAGTAGATAAAATAGACTATAGGACACGCTTCTTTGCCCAGGAATTTGAAGATATCAATCAGAGTTTAATCAAAGTACTTAAAGGTGCGAAAAAAAGAGAAGATATCAAGCAGCGTTATAATGCAAAACTCAAACTCAAAAACCGTCAACGTGCTGATATGATCTCAGCCATCGCCCATGAGTTCCGTAACCCCATTGCCTCCATAATGGGGTATTCTCAAACACTGCATGAAGACAAAGATATACCAGCAGAGCTTAGAGAGAAGTTCTTGGAAAAGATATACAATAACGGAAATAAGATAGAATCTCTTTTAAGTCGTCTTGTCTTATGGAACAAGTTTGAAAGTGGAGAAGCCACACTGCATAAAAGTACTTTTGACATCTATATCCTTGCACAGGAAGTGATACGTGTACTTCAAGAGAAATATAAAACAAGAGAGATACGCTTGGAGGGTGCTTCTTTTATGGTTGAAGCGGATAGGACACTGATGGATATAGTGTTGAAAAACCTCATAGAGAATGCTTTGAAATATTCTCAAGAAGAGGTTGTAGTACGCATAGAAAACGGGACTGTTTCCGTCACGGACAAAGGAGTGGGTATCAGAACTAAAGATATTGATAAAGTCACCAAGAAGTTCTACCGTTCAGGAACACACAGCTGGGACAACTCTATGGGTTTGGGACTCTCCATCGTTAAGACCATTTTACTACTCCATGGCAGTAAACTGGAAATTAAAAGTAAAGTAAATGAGGGATCTACTTTTTCTTTTAAAATTTAATTACATCGTATAGATCAATTTTTCATTGATTTTCCCATCTGCAATCTCTACATAACGCATTGGATACCTATCCATATCCAGAGGTCTGATAAATCCTCTTGTCACAACTACTTTTGTTTTGTTGATGGTTGTCACGGAGTCAATATGCTTGTGTCCTGAGAGTGTTAGAATGAGGTTGTCAAAACCAAAGAGACGTTTTTGTACTTCTTCGGTATTGTTCAGCACATATTTATGAATGTCTTTGGGGTCTGTACCTTTCCAATAGTTGGTGTAAGGATGGTGATTGAGGATAATCGTCGGTTTGCCGGATTTGAGTACTGACTCTGCAAATTTCAGTGTCTCCTCTGTATACACACCATTGTTTGCACCTTCTATACAGCTGTCGAGTCCTAAAAATGCAACTCCTTTTGTTTCCAATAGCCAGTCTTTGCCATTGACTTTAAGTGCTCTGTCGGACATAAAAAGAGTTTTGAATTCCTCTAAATGGATGGCATCATCCGGATTGGGATGGGACTCTTTATTGCCTCTGACATGATAGGTAGGACAATGAAGTTTATCTACGATCTTCTTGTAGGCCAGGGCATCTTCATTACCTTTAACATTATTGTTGAAATTGTCACCCCCGAAAACAACAAAGTCAAGATCTTTGAAATGGTTATTGATATGTTCGACCACAAGTTCCATCGCTTCTACACTCTCCTCATTACCTAGATCCATATGTGAATCTGTGATGTGGATGAATTTTAAACGTTCTTTGCCTTCTGTTTCTTTTGCCTCTGCCAAAAAAGGTATAGCAGTCATTGCCGCTGCACCTTTGAAGAAGCGTCTTCTTGATATCTTTGCCATTATCTGTCTCCTATTGGTATGTATGCATAGCCTTCATTCTGCCGGTCAATCAGTCCTATGGTTGAGTTTGGAATGATCTTGACGAAATTGACTATATCTTTTGCTTTAAGTCCGTGTTTTGGCATCCCCGCACCGCACATAAGAAACTCCACATCGTAAGTATCAGCCATAGATTTAATACGTTTTTTCAGGGTTTTATAGTCCGCCAAAAGGGCCTTATCTGTTTTATATTCTGTTTGACTCGGATCGACAGTAAAATACCTGTAGGCACCACCGTGAATGACCACGGCTACTTCCAGTTCCCTGAGTTTACTCTCATAATGTGCTTTGTTGGCTACAATAGCCTTGAGAATCTTTTTCTCAAAGGTTGCCAAATTCTTTGTGGTAAGGTCATAGACAACTTTGGCAGGCACCTCTTCGGCCTGGCCCAACCCTATACTTAAAAGTAAAATCACAATGATCTTCTTCATAAAATATCCTTTTTCTTTACTGCTATCTTAACATGAAATTGTAAATAAAATATAAAAAATCATAATAAAATATTATTGTTAATA
>JANTHR010000045.1 GCA_024762315.1 Sulfurovum sp. | reverse complement strand
TCGGATTTTGCCAAGCATCTTTTGGCAGGTGTTCAAGGACGGCTCGATCAAGAAAAAGCAGAGTGGGATGAGCGTACAGCACTGGGTGTCGTCCTCGCACCCTCACCCTATCCGAAGAAATACAAGGGCGGAGCCGTCATCAGCGGCCTGGACGAAATAGACGGAGAAGATATCAAGATATTCCATTCGGGGACACGTCAGCGTGAAGATGGTGCCATTGTCACGACTGTCGGCCGTACACTGACTGTGACTACACTTGCCAAGAATATGCCCCAAGCACAGAAGAAAGTGTATATGGCGGTTGAAAAGATTGATTTTGATAAAATATACTACCGCAGAGACATTGGTTATCGTGCACTGCCCCAAACGAAGGAGACGAAGTGCCCAAAAGCATAGACAGCAAATCAAATAATGTTATAGTCACAACGATTGTCAAGTTTGCCTACCTTGTCAAAGCTTCTGTGCGTTACCAGAAGCTCAAAGGCTTTTTTTACGATCTGCTGGAGAATGACCAGTACCGGTATAAACGCTGGTTCGATATTTTTATGATCTTTATTATTCTCAGTTCTGTGCTGATTTTGGTCATTGACGTGAAAAAAACCCTGCCCGACTGGCTGGAAGATTACGATATCTATTTTGTAACGTCGATCTTCATTACCGAATATCTGCTGAGAATGTGGGTCTACAGCGATGTACACAAAATGGTGATCCGCCTCAGTGAGGAGAGCCAATATCTTCATCAGCATCTGTCTCTCTACAGGCTCCTGGGAGTCATTATACGCGACAAGTGGCAGTATGTCATCTCTCCTGCGGCACTGGTTGACCTCATCGCGATCCTGCCAAGCTACCGTCAGATCAGGGTACTGCGCATCCTGGTGCTTTTTCGTGCATTCAAGATGCTGCGTTATGCGCGCAGTCTGAGCAGTTTCCTTTTTATCCTCAAAAGCAAAAAATTCGAACTGGTCACCCTTCTGACATTGACGGCATTTTTTGTCTTTATCGCCGGCATTATGCTCTATGTCTTCGAGGGGGACGGAGATAATAAGAATATTACAAATCTCTTCGATGCTTTCTACTGGGCACTGGTGACCATCTCCACCGTTGGATACGGAGATATTTCCCCGGTCACTCCGGAGGGGCGCGTCGTCTCAATGCTCATCATCATCACAGGGGTCGGACTCATCGCCTTCATGACCTCGATCATCGTCTCTTCCTTCAGTGAGCGCCTGGTGGAACTGCGCGAGGACCGGGTCATGCAGGAAGTAGGGAAAAAGCGTCATGTCATCGTCATATGCGGTTTTGGTGTGATGGGAAAAAAGGTGGCACAGGGACTTCTTGACGAAGGAAGTGAGCTGATCATTGTAGAGCGCGATGAAGAGATCGCCCAGCAGGCACACAACAGCGGATACCGAAGCATCTGTGCCGATGCAACAAAAAGTGCCGTATTTGAGCGCATCGGTATCGCAGAGCGGATATCACAAGTACTTTGCCTGACTTCAGAGGATGAACAAAATGCCTTTATCGCGATCAATGTCAAGAGTCTCAACCCTGACGTCAAAGTCACGGCCCGCTGCAGCGACAAGGAGATCGCCGAGAAACTGCACTATGCCGGGATAGACGATGTGGTGATCCCCGAAGAGATCACGGCAATGATGGGGGTGGTGCATGCAGGCGAACCTGTTGCCTTTGAAGCACTGCGTTCCATCGTTGCTCACAAAGGAGAAACGCATATTGATGAAGTCCGGGTCAAGACGGGAGGAGCTCTGGAGAACAGACATGTCGAGGATCTGAAATCAAAAGCATTCCGGCTGATCATTCTGGGTATCGTCCGCCCTGATGAGAAAGGCAGGAAAATGTTCCTGTTTAACCCTGATGATGGAACCTCACTGCACAGCGGGGATGACCTGGTCTTCATGGGGCATCCTACTGCCATTGCACATTTTAAACAAAAGGTACAGCCATGAGACGCACAGAAGGGGTCCATAAAGAGGTCATACTTTTTGGCTATGGGAAATTTGGCAGGCATATGTATGCACAGCTGAGCCAGAGCGGCTACCGGGTCACGCTTGCTGTTATGCAGGAGAGTAACTATCAGAATGCGGTCGAGGACGGTATTGAGGAGATCAGACGTTTCAATCCCAAACGCAACAGCTCCATCAAAATGCTCGATATCGATCCACAGAAGCATCTGCTCTATTGTGCCATGGACCATACATCCAGCAACCTCTTCCTGGTGCTCTCACTGCATGAACTTTTTCATGATGCCGTGATAGTAGCGGTCAGTAATTCTGACGAGAATACACGAAAACTCAAATATGCCGGTGCCGATACAGTCATTGATATTTACGAAGCTTCCGCACAGCACCTTGTCACCAACCTGACCAAACCGGCGGTGTCAGAAGCATTGAATACTATTGTATTTGAAAAGAATGATCTCAAAATCGCCGAGATCGTACTTGAACCCAATACCATGCTGGAAAAAAAATATGTCTCACAGATAGATTTTTACAGCAGAGGGCTTATCTTGGTGGCGATCATAGACAAGGAGCTGGGAGATGAGCTGATCTACATCGGCAAGGGGGTCGATCATAAATTTGATGGTGGAGACACACTGATCCTTGCGGGACGAAGCAATGACATTTTGGCATTCAGGAAAGAGCTTTCGGGCGCTTAAAGAAAGATTTTCCCATTTCGGGGTAAAATACACTACATACAAGGAGCAGATTGATGAATATGCATAAAGTAATGTCCGGATTTTTTTTCATCCTGGCTATGACACTCAACTTTGGTTTTTTTTACGGTTCGCCGGAGATATTGTTGGAGCACAGCAAGTACGAACTGTTTGCCGCGATCGTGGTCAACCTGATCGCCACTATTTTCAAATTCGGCGACAAAACACAGGTGGGGTCAGTCCTGCTGGCCACCTCTTTGGTAGCAGACATCCAGTTGATCGCTTCGGCTTCGGTCTGGGCCTTTGCATTGTACGGATTGGGTGAAATGAGCGTGGAAGCGACAACTGCGGTCATTTCACTATCAGGTGGGGCCCTGCTTGCCAATTTTACCTCTGTCCTGATCTTTATAGGCGATACGCTCAAGTCAAAAAGGTAGGCCATTATGGAAAGTCTTTCCAGCTGGATCGTCATCCGAAGGCTCCGATGGCCTTTTTTGGTGATCGTACTGACTTTTTCTATTTCCATTTTGGGCATGGTCCTCATTCCGGGCCAGGATGACCAGGGAAATGTCTACCATCTCAATTTTTTTGATGCATTCTATTTTGTCAGCTACATGGCTTCTACCATCGGGTTTGGAGAGTCTCCCTATGCGTTTACCTACCCTCAAAAGCTTTGGGTCTCCTTCAATATCTATCTGACGGTCATAGGATGGTTTTACGGTATCGGTACGATCGTGGCGCTCATACAGGATGAGGTGCTGCATAAAGAGTTGGCAAGAACCGCATTCGCAAGAGCGGTCAAAAGCATCAAAGAGCCTTTTGTCCTGATCCTCGGATACAACAACGCCACCAAAGAACTGATCCGAAAACTGAGCGAAACCGACATAAGGATGGTGGTCCTTGACAGGGACCAGCAGGCGATCAATGCACTCATACTTGAAAACTATCACCCCAATATCCCGGCATACAGCGGAAATGTGCTCGACAGCGAAGTATTAAAGCTGGCAGGGGTACGCCTAAAAAACTGCCGCTCTGTCGTCATGCTTTTCGAGAATGACGAAAAAAACACCAAACTATCCCTGATGTGCAAACATTTGAACAAACATGTGGAACTGATTGTCCGTTCCGGGTCCATACCCAACGGTGATTTTCTCAAAACGATCGGCGTGGAGCACGTGGAGAACCCTTTCAAAGTCATTTCCAGCAGGCTTCATTTGTCTCTGACCGCTCCGCATCTCTGGCTGCTTGAAATGTGGATCCACGGGCATATTCTGAAGATCAAGCGAAGAGAGATCCTCCCTTCGGGGCACTATATTATTTACGGATACGGAAGAATGGGCAAGGCTTTGGAAAAAGGCTTGAAAAAAGCCGGGGTTGTCTATACCTTCATTGATGCCAGGGAAAGTTCTCTGGGCAGATCACTCTCAGAAACAAATGAATTGTGCAGAGAAGATGAAATAGAAGAGAAACTGCTCAATGCCAATATCCAGAAGGCTGCGCTGATCATAGCGGGAACAAGGGACGACATCATAAACCTTGCCGTCATCACTCTGGCAAAGAAGCACAACCCGGATATTTACACCATCAGCCGTGAAAATGAAATGAATGGCATGCATATGTTCCAGTCGGCAAGAGTACAGCGTCACTATGTGCTCGAACAGATTATCATCGACAAGACCTACAATTACCTGGCGATGCCCTTAGCCAACACCTTCATAGAAATACTCAACCGCAAAGATGAGGCATGGGGGAAGGCACTGGTTGAGCGTATCGTTTCCAAAATGGGCGAGCGGCCGATGCTTTGCGAGATCGAGATCAATGAAGCATCTGCCTATGCAGCCTATCATAAACTCCTAAAAGGCCTATCGATCACAGCAGGGATGCTCAAGCGCAAAAGAGAAGACTATACACTTGAAAACAGATTGATCTTCCTGATGATACTCAGAGACAATGAACCCATCATCCTTCCTGAGAATGAGTATGAAATAAAAATAGGAGACAAAATGCTGATCGTCTGTGAAGAAGAGAGTAAAGAAGATCTGGAATATATTTTGGAAAATTACTATGAGCTTTACTATGTCATGAACGGCAAAGAGAGTAGACCCGGGTTATTTCTTACCTAAGAAAGTAAGACAAAGGCCCGGGTGTTTTGCACTTGGGTTTACCTCATTTTTGCAATATTATTCTTTTTCTGCTTCTTCAATGTTGATCAATGTCATCCAATTCCTTGGCTTTTTAAAAACATAAATAACCTTTGAAAATATCCACTTGCGTGGCACTGCTCCAAAAAAACGGCTGTCTGCGGAGTTGTCCCTGAAATCTCCCAGCATCAAATAGTGATCAGGCGATACCGTTGTAAGAGGTAATTCTGTTAACTCTTTTGGAACTTGTAACTTCCAATTATGTACCACACCATAATATTTCAGATAAGGATCCTTGATAAAATAGCCGTATTGTGTCGATACAGCTTGCAGATCATGGGAAAGTGCCAGTTGTTTTGTTTTGGCAGAATTGCCTTCTATCTGCAGATAGAAAGAACGTTCTTTTTGAAAAAACATATCACCCGGCAAAGCAGCACAGCGTTTAATGTAAAGACGTCCTTGAGAATCAAGGGGATGCTTCATCACAAGCATATCCCCTCTGTGTATGTCATCAAATTGACGGTAAGTAAGCACCATGTCGCCTTCTATTAAGCCATAATTCATGCTTGTACCGTCAATTTTATATATGCGTATAAAATATGACCCTGCTAAAAACAAAATAAGTAATATAAAAAAGAATTTTTTCATACAGCCATTATAGCCATTTCGCTTAAAGAGCACATGTTGGATATAATTTGGAAATTATTTGATGCTTGCAAGGAATAAACCATGACATTCTCTCCCAAAACACCTTACCTTAGCGTTGATGGTATCATCGAAATCTATGAAACAGACACCTTTAAAGGCATTGTACTCATTGAACGTAAAAATGAGCCTAGAGGCTTGGCACTGCCAGGCGGCTTTGTAGATGTGGGAGAAACAGTAGAAAATGCACTGATACGCGAAATGAAAGAGGAGACAAACCTTGATGTGACCATAAACAGACTGCTTGGCATCTACTCTGACCCTGCACGTGACCCGCGTTTTCATACAGCCAGTGTGGTATATGTAGCAAGCGCAGAGGGAGAACCTAAAGGCGGGGATGATGCCAAAAAGGCAAAAGTGTATGCTCTCAATGCCATCCCTTTTGACGAACTGGTATTTGATCATGCCAAGATAGTAGAAGATTATCTTTCTTCGCGTAAAGATTGAAGGAGGCATTTTGCAAAGCAGTTACGATCTTCTTTATGCACTCAAACAGCTTGACTATCTAAAAACAGACAGAGATCCTTTATGGTGGCCAGGCAGTAGAACATTTGAAGTTGTTGTGGGTGCACTGATGACACAGCAGACCAAGTGGGAGAGGGTGGAAGAATCTCTTGAAAACCTTAAAACTCATGATTTGCTGACACTTCAGGCACTCAGCTCTGCCTCATCCCAGGAGATAGCACAGCTCATCAAACCCAGTGGTTTTTACAATACCAAAGCCCCTAGACTCAAACTGCTCTGTACCAATATCTTAAATGAATTCGGCAGCTTTGGGTCATTTCAAAAGCAGGTTGACAGAGAGTGGCTGCTTACCCAAAAAGGCATAGGCATGGAGAGTGCAGACTCCATTCTCTGTTACGGTTGTGCACGTGAAGTCTTTGTGGTGGACAGCTATACCAACAGGCTTCTGAGTGCCTTTGGATATGAATTTGATCATTATATACAGATACAGGAATGGGTGCAAGCAGGAATAGAGGAAAACCTTAGCAAGGTTAAAGATATTTACAAATATGAAATAAAGCTTCATATGATTTATGCAAGATTTCATGGTAAGATAGTAGAATATGCCAAAGAGCATATTAAAGGAAAACATGCGGATATCAAACCGCTTATTCAATGTATGGAAGGTAAAACATGACCAATATTGTCATCACAGGCTGCAGTACAGGTATCGGACTGGAAACAGCAAAGTATCTTAAAGATAAATTTGTCAAAGTCTACCCCACTGCCAGGGATCCGAAGGATGTTGAGATGTTAAAAGAGCTGGGGTTTGAGCATGCCATGCAGCTTGATGTCAGAAAAGCCGATGAGATCACTGCAGTCATCAGCAAAGTCCTTGAGCTGGACGGAAAGATCGATGTCTGGTTCAACAATGCAGGTTACGGACAGCCCGGAGCCATGGAAGACATTACTACTGAAGTACTCAAAGAACAGTTTGAGACCAATGTTTTCGGTCTGCATGAATGCACCAGACAGATCATTCCGGTGATGAGAGAGCAGGGAGGGGGGAAGATCATACAGCACAGCTCTGTACTCGGACTTATTTCACTGTTTGGAAGAGGGGCATACAATGCAAGCAAATATGCCATAGAAGGGCTTACCGATACACTAAGACTCGAACTGATAGATACAAATATCTATCCTGTATTGCTAAATACCGGACCCATTACAAGCCACTTTCGTCAAACTGCCATTCAAAAACTTGAAGAAAATGTAGATACGGAACACTCTGTTTTCAGTGAAAAATATCGACAAAGTATTGAAGATACAGATAAGAAAGTGCCATTCAGCGAAGAAGCTGATTCTGTAGCAAAGGTGGTGCATAAAATTATTTTAGCAGATAAGCCAAAGCCCAGATATTATATTACTAAAGCAACGTATCTTCTTGGGTATATCAAAAGACTGCTCAGCACGAGGCTTTTAGATGATATTTTAATTAAAATAGTATAAGAAAAGGATCTGAATATGTTTAAAAAAAATCTAAAAAATACACTTTTGCTCTTTATTTTACTACTTTCATATACTTCTGTCTCTATGGCGTCAGGCAAGATAATCACTATTGCAGGCACAGCCGATCTGCAAGGCATGATGGAAACTTCACCTCATAAGTTCGATCTTAATGGGGACGGCAAAAAAGAGAAGATGATGATGGGTGGTATTGCATATATTGCAACGGTTTATAAAAACTTGCAAAAAGAGAATCCAAATACTGTCATTGTCTCCACGGGAGATGACTTGATGAACAAGTATTTTCATACCTATAAAGGAAAAGCGATCTTCTCACTTATGTCTGATGCAGGCTATGAACTCTATGCCTTTGGGAATCATGAGTTTGACAAAGGCAGCAAAGTACTCTCTGAAGCACTTGGCAATGCAACATTCACACCGATATGCAGTGATCTGGATGTCTCAACTTCAGCACTCAAAGGCAAATGTGAACCCTATGTCATTAAAGAGATAGACGGTGTGAAGGTAGGGTTCTTTTCGCTTATGACAGAAGACCTTCCTTTAGTCACAAGTGAAAGAAGTGTTAAGATCATTTCAGGCAATGTCACTACTGCCAAGATGATGATCAAGCTTCTAAGAGACAAGGGAGTAGATCTTATAGTGGCACTTTCACATATAGGGTATAAGCAGGACAGAGTACTGGCAAAGCAGGTGAAGGGCATAGATCTCATCTTTGGCGGTCACTCTCATGAGTATGTCAAGAAGATAGGACGCATCAACAAAACAGCTATTGTTAACGGCGGAGAACAGGGAATACAGATCATTAAAGTGGACATCCCGCTGGATAAAGATCTTAAAGTCGTAAACAAAGAGATAAAAATGACCAAGATCCCGGTAACGGATGCTCTATTGGCAGACCAAAAGATAAAAAAGAGAGTCAAGAAATATCAGGCAGGTTTCCCTGCCGCGATTGTTTTGGGTCAGACAGAAATACCTTGGAATCTCACTTCAGATGAAATACGCAAAAGCGAATCCAGTGTTGCCGATATGATCAACGACCTTATGAGAAAGAAATTCAAAGTAGATGTCGTAATGAATAATGCCGGTGCATTCAGAGGCAGCAAAATCTACAGTAAGGGAAGTATTACAGATGCCATGCTCAAAGAGATCGATGAGTTTGGAAATTATGCCTATGTCCTAAGATTAAAAGGAAAGTACTTTAAGGAGATACTGGAGAGAAGTGCAGCCAGTTATGGAGAGGGCGGACTTATGCAGGTCTCTGGGCTCAAGTACCGTATTACATTGCCTAAACAGGTACAAGAGATCAAAGAGCGTAAAGTGATCAAGCCCGGGAAGCGTGTTGACAATATCAAAATCCTTCAAAAAGGGAAGTGGGTTGAACTTGATCCTAAAAAAGAGTATAGCATTCTGAGTAATTCTTTCATCGTCAACCATGAAGGGGATGGATATTTTTGGTTTAAAAAATATGGAACAGGTTTAAAAAATACCTATACCACCTTCTATTCGATCATGGCTGAAGCCATCGATAGGAAGAAGCTCCTCAGCCCCAAACCCAAAGATGGACGCCTGGAGATCGTTCATTGAAACTATTAGCAAAATAGCAAATAGATTTTTTTCACAATAGGGCGATACTAATAAAGCATCTTTGGGCAAGTAAGATTACGTCCCCTTGTCTTTGCTTCATACATATAGCTATCTGCCAGCTTTATCAGACCTTCAATAGAAGAGGTATACTTATTGTCTGCGACACCGGCACTGAGACTTACTTTTATCTGGTACTTTTCATGCTCGACCAATATATCAAGAATGTTCTTCCGTATTTTTTCAGCAACGAGATAGGCCTCTTTTTCATTTGTTTTTGGCAGGACAACAAGAAACTCTTCTCCTCCCCAGCGTGCAGCTATATCTGTTTTTCGTATTGTATTCTTGATCACATTGGCAACTTCTATGAGCACCTGGTCGCCGGCATCATGCCCATACCGATCATTGACATCTTTAAAATAGTCAATATCACACATAATGAGGCTCATATGCGTATCATCTCTTTTTGTCTGCTCATAAACGCGTTCCATTTCATGATGCACCCCTCGTCTGTTTCGCAGCTGTGTAAGCTGATCTTCTTCTGCTATGGTGGCAAGTTCTTCGGTAAGAAGCTTCATTTTTCCAAAAAGATTCTCTGTAGAATATTCATAAGCAGCGGTCAAAGCACTGTCCAATATAAAAACCAGTATTAAACGTATCTTGTAATCGAATGTATAGACCGCATGCAAGAAAATAGTATCAGCGACAAAGAGGATCATGACCATACCCAGTAAAAAAATAGAGAGTATCATCAGGCCTTTTTTGAATCCATGCAAAAAAAGGACTACGGCAGGCAAAGCGTATATCCACAATGCACCTGTATTATTGACACCTCCGTAAGCTACCAAGTAGAGCATTAGCAGGACGATAGGATAAATTGCAATGGCTGAAGCCAAAGCATAACTGATCTTATTTTTAAGCGTAAGAAAATAGTTCAATACAGAAAGCAGACCCACTGAGAGCAGTATAAAAGAAAGTGGATTCTGGCCTTTGCTTAAAGCTAACAAGCCTAAAGGAATGGTACAGGCCATAGCTAAAAGACTGATCGCTTTTAAAATATACTTCTGACGCAACAATTTTGAATCTTTTACAGAGGGTGAATCAAGTTTGTACTTACTGCTTAGTGTGCCAACTTGTGTAATACTGTTGCGATATGTATTTTTCAAATGATTCCCATCCCTAAAATAATCTTATTTATAAATGAATATTATAGTTTGAGTACCTTAAATTTCATTATTGATCATCCAATAATTCCTATCTGATGATAATTTTGGGTATAATTCAACAAAAATCATAGGAATTAAATAGTATGGATAAAATTAAGATCGGTGTGGTCACAACAAGCGACAGGGCATCCAAAGGTATCTATGAAGATATATCCGGGGTAGCAATCATGGATACCATGAAAGAGTATCTGCTCAATGAATGCGAATATGTATATAGATGTATACCTGATGAGCAGAGTCTAATAGAAACAACACTTATACAGCTTTCCCGGGATGAGAATTGTGATCTCATTGTTACCACAGGAGGTACGGGGCCGGCACCAAGAGATGTAACAACTGAAGCAACAGAGAATGTCTGTCAAAAACTGCTTCCGGGGTTTGGAGAGCAGATGAGGGCGGTGAGTCTGCAGTATGTTCCAACAGCCATCCTTTCGCGTCAAACTGCAGGTATCTGCAACGGTTCGCTGATCATCAATCTTCCGGGAAAACCAAAGTCGATCCGTGAATGCCTTGATGCGGTATTTCCTGCCGTGCCGTACTGTATCGACCTTATTGGCGGTGCATACATGGAAGCGAACGAAGCAGTCATCAAAATTTTCAGACCCAAAGCAAAATAGGAACATACTAAATAATATGAATATTGAATTTATTGAAGAGAAGATCAACGAGATTATCGTTGAACTTGAAAAAGAGGTGATGGAGCTGGTGACTGACGAGACTATAGACAAGCAAAACACCAATCTGCGTATGAAACCGCTTGCCTCGACCAAGCAGATCCTTCTCAATGCCATTGACAGTATCAAAATGGTGGACAGACTCAGTAAAGAGGATTTGGAAAAGTGATCAGACTACTGTTAATGCTGAATACCTCTACACTGTACCTTTTCGCAGGAGAACAACTTCCCGTACCATCATCGGTGATAATAGGTGGCGCACTTTTAACTATCGTCCTGTTTTTCTGGGGCATCTATAAAGCTGTCCGAACTCAAAGAACGGTCTATGCGCTTGCATTCCTGCCATTTCTCATTTTGATCGTATGGATGTTCATCAGCTGAATATCTTTCAGCTTCAATGCTAGTATCAAAAATAAGCAAATAAGAAACACCTGATCATATTTCTTGCTCTTATGGGCATTTGTGTATACTTTTTTAACCTGAATAGGTCTATACTAACAAGACAAACCAAATTAAAGGATCAAAAATGAAAAAAATAACTGCTATTTTATTGGCATCATCTATGCTGTTGTTGGCAAATGAAGGTGCCCCTAAAGCACACTGGGGCTATACCGGACACAATACTCCTGACAAATGGGGTTCGCTTTCCGAAAAATACAGAGAATGCGGTATAGGGCTTAACCAGTCACCTATCAACATTACCAATGTTCTGGATGCAAAGCTTCCTCCACTTTCCCCTGAATACGGCAGCAAGTCTAAAAATATTGTAAATAACGGACACACCATTCAGGTCAATATGACTCCGGGGAGCACTTTTAAGATAGACGGTAAAACATTTGAACTCAAACAGTTCCATTTTCATTCTCCAAGTGAAAACCATATTGAAGGAAAATCATTCCCTCTTGAAGCACACTTCGTAAACCTGGATAAAGACGGAAACATCGCTGTAGTCGCACTCATGTTTGAAGAAGGCAAAGCCAATGAGACTTTGGAAAAAGTTTGGGCAAAAATGCCGACAAAAGAGGGTGAAAGCAATGTGCTTGAACTTGCCAATATAGCCAATGAATTACTTCCTGAAGACAAACACTATTACCGTTTTAACGGTTCACTGACTACACCTCCATGCACTGAAGGCGTAAGATGGTTCGTACTTAAAACACCGGCCACTGTTTCCAAAGGGCAGGTAGAGAAATTCCATCATACCATGCACCATGACAACAACAGACCGATACAGCCTATTGATGCACGTATAATCGTGGAGTAATTTTATTTTCTCGTGGAGGTCATGCCCGCACCCAGCCAGTCCTGCATACCTCCACGATACCACTTCAGCTTTTCTGGCGGATAGCCTATCTCCAGAAGTGCATAGATCATGCTTGGAGATTGGCTGCACCAGGGACCATTGCAAAAGAGTACCAGTGTTTTGGCATTGGAAAAATCATACTCTCCGTCTTTTTGTACAAACACACCCAAATGTTTTAATGCATATTCAAAATGAAATTCATAACTGTCCCTCTCTTTAAAATACTGAAACGGCATATTGATAGCACCGGGGATAGTCATGTAGTTGAACCACTTCGATTTACGACTATCTATAAGTAACAGCCGATCATTATGCTGCATTTCTTTAAGAAAAGCTAAGACCTCCAACTCTCCGTAGGTTTCAAGGCCTTCATCCAAATGCATTGGCAAAAGCTTCCCTGTAGTATGTACAAAGGTAGACTTGCACGCTTCGGGTACTTTTTTGCTTGCATAATTTTCTGTCCAGAGCATTTCATTGTTTATGGGTACTTTTTTGCATTCATCCGGAATGTTTCGCCTAACCACATAACTCTTTTGCTGTTTGTCTGCCGTGACTGTGGTTACCATGACACCGCTATATTCAAACCCTTTATTTCCGGCAAGAGAAAATGAAGAGACTATCAAACCTATTGTGATATATTTTTTAAACATAAATATCCTTTTCTTATAGTTTAATATTAACATAACTTTTGTGTAAAATAGATGTAAAAAAGTGAAAGTAATGCCTAGAAAGAGTTTTAAGAACTCTTTACTTGGGCATATTAAACGTTTGTTGCAACTTTATAGGTAGGATCATCTTCTTCATAGGTACAGAAAGGACCTGCAGACTTGAGCGTTTTTTTACAATCTTCGGAGAGGTGTCGGAGTGTAAGCTTCTTGCCTGCTTTTTTGTATTTTTCAGTAAGGGCATCAATGGCTTCCGCACCGGAACTGTCCATGACCCTTGCTTTTTTAAAGTCGATGACCACTTCCTTCGGATCATTTTCCACATCAAACTGTTCATTAAAGGAAGTCACAGATCCGAAGAAAAGAGGACCGTCAAGCTCATAAATCTTCTTGTTTCCCTCCATGCTGGTATGCGAAAAGATCTTCGCATGCTCCCAGGCAAAGACCAGTGCAGAGATGATGATACCTGCTATGACGGCAACAGCAAGATCGAAGAAAATGGTAATGATCGTTACGGTTACCAAAACAAAAGCATCAGCTTTTGGCATATGTTTTATACGTTTAAGCGAGGAGAACTCAAAGGTACCGATGCTCACCATGAACATAATCCCCACAAGTACGGCAATAGGAATGGCCGAAATGACATCGGAAAAACTTACCACAAGGATAATTAGAAGTATGGCTGCCGTAAAGGAGGAGAGCCTTCCCAGACCACCGGAGGTGAAGTTAATAACGGATTGTCCTATCATCGCACATCCTGCCATACCGCCAAAGAGCCCTGCAGTGGTATTCCCCACACCAAGCGCTACACACTCTTTATTTCCAGAGCCGCGTTTCCCGCCCATTTCATCAAGCACTGAAAGTGTCAAAAGAGACTCAATGAGACCCACAAGTGCCACTATGAGCGCAGTAGGAAGAATGACTTTTAGAGACTCCACGCTCATCAGAACAGAGAGGTCCGGCATGACAAAGTGAGGGAAAGAGACATGGGAGAGGTCTGCAAGATCACCTACGGTTTTTGTATCGATATGCCCAAAATAGACCACCAAAGTAATAACCACGATCGCAACAAGACCTGCAGGAACAGCTTTGCTTACTTTAGGTAGGAACTGCATGGTTGCCATGGTCACAGCAATAATGATGTACATCATGTAATTCTCTGCAAAACTTGCTTTGATGATGTCCATCCATGAACTGTACTGATCCATATTTGCAGGGGCAAGAAATGGAAGTTGTGCCAAAGCAATAACGATAGCAAGGCCGTTGACGAAACCAAAGAGGGCAGGCTGTGGCACAAGACGGATGAATTTACCCATTTTCAACAGTCCGATGGCAATCTGTATGAGTCCGGCTATAATGGAAGTAATGAGAATATAGTGAAGTACCATCATGGAAAGCGCCTGAGTATCAAGGTCAGGATAGTGCTGCTTGACCCAAAGTCCAAGAGAGACAAAGACCACTGCGACAGAACCTGTCGCACCGGAGATCATACCCGGTTTACCGCCAAGAAGGGAGGTGATAAGCCCGATGATAAAAGCGGCATAGAGCCCTACAACGGGTGAAACGCCGGCAATGAATGAAAAGGCTATGGCTTCAGGTACCAGTGCTACTGCGACCAGTGCCCCGGAGAGAATATCATTTTTGATATTCTGTTTTGAGTAATTTTGAATATTAAACAAGGGTTTTTCCTTACACTATAAATAAAGTGTGGAATTTTACCATAATAGTTTGAGAGACAGGAGTCTAAAGATCATCCCTGTAGACATCCGTGATATCAAAATCATAATCAGGTTCTATGACAGGAACATGTTCCAGTGACTTTTTGTTGATCTCAACAGCTTTAAGATCATACTCATCACCCTGATAGAACTTTTGTTCTTTGGCATACTTTTTCTCTCGCTCCATCTGCTCTTTGACCTGTGCTTCGGTTAGTTTGGATTTCGACACTGTTTGGCTGGTATCTTTCTTCTGTTTTAATTTTACACTGTTGTTGTGCTCTTTACTGGTATTGTTTTCTTGTGTGGTATTGTTTTCTGCATAAAGAGACATACCCAACAGTGAAACAAAAAGTGTCAAGAGAAAAAATCTATACATAAATATACCTTATTATTTTATTTTGTTTTATTGATAGTCAGTATAGCACAAATAGTAAAAAAATGATGCATAAATTAGATTATTTTTGTAGTTTCCCCGCCAAATAGCCCGAAGCGAAGCTCCATTGTAAATTGTATCCGCCACATGGACCGTCCAGGTTCATGACCTCTCCGCAGAAGTAAAGACCTTTGAGCTTTTTACTTTGCATGGTGGATGGATCGATCTCTTTAAGATGTACACCCCCACGGGTGATCATCGCCATTTTGAAGCCGTCATGTCCGCTTATGGTCAGTGGTGTCCATGCCAGAAGTTTCATGAGTTTATCTCTTGCAATTCCGTTTTGTCTGGAGAGGCTTAGAGCAGGATTTGCCCCTGCAAGATTACAGAGTTCAAGACTTAAGGACTCAGGAAGCAGGGTTTTGACTATGTCCAATGTATTTTGATGAGGATTTTCAGCCAATCTATTTTTAAAGTGTGAGCGTATTTGCTCTTCATTCATTCCTTTTGTCAGGTTGGCAAGTACCGGGACTTCACCATATTTGCCCAGCAGAGGGGTGATCTCTCGTGAAAAATCAAGCACCACAGGACCGCGTATGCCGTCTTTGGTGAAAATAAGATCACCCTTGGCATGAAGTTTTTTATATTTTTTCATATTAACATGCATCTCTACCTTTGCTATGGTATCGGCACGGCATTCAGCAACCCATTTTTCCTTGACCTTCAACGGCATCATGGCAGGGTAGAGTTCGGTCACGTTGTGTCCTGTTTCTTCTGCAAGCACATATCCGTCACCCTCAGCACCAAGCATAGGGTAGCCTTTGCCTCCGGTGGCAACAACCACGTTCATGGCACAAAAAACGTCTGTTTCCGTCTTTACCCCTGTGACGGTACTGCCGTCATGTTCCAAATGTACCACCTTTTGTGAGCAACGCACTGCTACGCCCAGCCTTGCCATCTCACTCACCAATGCGTTGATGATAGTAGAGGAGCTGTGCGTTAGCGGAAATACCCTGTAACCGTCAGGCGCATGACTCTCTACACCGATCTCTTTGAAAAATGCCATCAGTGCTTTGTGGTCCAATATATCCAGAGCGGTGGACATAAAACGCCCGTCTCTTCCGAAGCGACGCATAAATGTTTCATTGTCCAGTGTATTGGTAAGGTTGCAGCGTCCTCCGCCCGTGGCTTTGAGCTTGGCACCGACCTTTGTGAGTTTTTCCAGCAAAAGTACCTCTTTACCGTTCCGTGCAGCGGTAATGGCTGCCATCATCCCCGCTGCCCCGGAGCCGACAACAATGAGATCGTACTTTTCTGATATACTATTCATGGTAAAATACTACCCAAATAAGAGAGTATAAAACTTTAAATATAAGAATAGAGCCATGACATTCACCACCCAAACCATGCAAGAAATACTTTCCCTGTTGAAAGATGAACTTGAAACCAAAGAGCGTATCTCTTTTCATATCCTCAATCCTGATCTTGGCGAAGGGTATGCAGGAAATGAAATAATCATTGATAATACTGCTTACATCTATAGAGGTTTTAAAGCATGGGTAGATCTGGCTGAACTGCTCATGTGTAAAATGTTACTGCCCAAAGAGGGGGTCTATCCACTGGTCACACTTACATTCAAAAAATTAAAAACGGACTCTTTTCATAATGACAGCAAAGACAGCGAAAAATACGGAACAAATTCCCGCTTCGCACACATAAACAAAATGGAAGAACCTGCATTTTTGTACTACTATCAACAAGCACTGGCCAATGTCAAAGTTGAAAACAAAAAACGCATTTTAAACCTCGGTGTGAACAGAGGGGATGAGTTTGAAGTGATCAGAAAACAGTTAAATACTAAAAAATATGAAAATATAGAATTTGTAGGTATCGACCATAGTCAAACAGCCTTGGAGTACGCAAAAAGCCTGTTTCCCGAAGATAATGTTACTTTCTATAGACATGATATCAATGACATAAACTCTTTGGGGTTGGGACGATTCGATCTGCTCATCAGCATAGGTACGCTGCAAAGCCCAGGCATCCATTATAAACCTTTTTTGATGGAGCTTGTACAGGAACATCTAACAGAAGATGCCGCACTCATTCTGGGTTTTCCCAATTCACGCTGGATAGGGGGAGAGATGGTCTATGGCGCCAAAGCCCCCAACTATGCCATGAATGAAATGAGTCTGCTGCTCAATGATGCGATCTTTGCCAAAAAGTACTTGCAACAAAAGAAGTTTCGCGTCACTATCACCGGAAAACAGTATCTCTTTTTAACTGCTACCAAAATAGGGAGCAGGGTATGAAAAAATACTTTATACTTTTACTGATCTTCTTCATCACAGGATGCGACAGCGATCCGCTTGTTACTTTTTATAACAAAAACATACAAAACAAAAAGATCGACTGCATGCAGCTCTCTGTCATGCCCAAAGACAAAGAGATCACTTCTACACTGCAAGACCTTTACCCTTTTAGCCAAACATGCAACTATAGACTGGAAGTCAGTTTTAAAGACAATATTGTCTGCAACAGCCACTACAATGCCCAGAGTAAAGCACTGGGAAAAATGCCGAGCAGTTACCTGAAGATGGAACTTAGGCATGGGCTAAGTCTGCAATACAGCTACTACATTGACCTCGACCATAAACCAAACAGCAGTGACCTTCAAAAAGGATTTGACCGGCTTAAAAAGGATTTAGAAAAACCCCTGTTTCATCCTTGAGCGCTTTAGTGAATGAAACTTGTTTCTTCTTTAGTTTTAATATTTCCAAATTCAAACAGGACATGATGTCCACTATTGCCAGAAATCAACAAATAGGGGAACACTTTGTCCAAATATTGACTTATTTCCGACTAAAAGGACATAAATAATTTTTATGATTATATGTTTTTCAAAAGAAACTATCAAAAATATGTCAAATTGACATATTTTTATAAATAGCAAGACATTTTTGATATACTACTAATATGAAAAA
>JANTHR010000044.1 GCA_024762315.1 Sulfurovum sp. | reverse complement strand
CACGCAGAAAATCTCGCGTTAGCGGCTCATCGATATGTTTCATGAATGTATGAAGAAGGTTGAACTCCAGTGGGGTCAGTGCAACAGGAGAACCATCCACATAAAGGTCTTTTTGTACCAAGTCTATGGTAAGAAGTTTGTACTTCACTCGTTCTTGTTTTTGTAAAGCTCCGGAGCGTTTAAGCAGTGCTTTAACCCTGAGTGTGAGTTCTTTGGAAGAAAAAGGTTTGGTCATATAGTCATCGCCTCCGGCCTCAAAACCCTCTTCAAGTTCGTATTCTTTGGCTTTTGCGGTAAGAAAGATCACAGGGATGTCATAACCGGCTTCACGAAGATGGGCAACAAATTCACTGCCTTCCATGCCGGGAAGATTTCTGTCAACCAACAGTAAGGAGGGGGTCTCCTCTTCTAAAAACTGTTCCACATTTTGCGTAGAGAGAAAGCCTGTCACAGAGTACCCTTCTTTGACAAGATGATACTCTATGAGTTCTAATATGTCTTCCTCATCTTCAATAACGACTATTTCTATCTCTGCTTGCATACAGAGATTATAGCAGATTAAACCGCAAAACCCTTAATGACAAAGAAGATGACCGCAGAAAGTACTGCCGCTGCCGGTACGGTAATAACCCATGCGGCAACGATCTTTTTCACCATACCGCGTTTCACATAATTTTCTCTCAATGCTTTTTTGATCTTTTTGACTGCTTTCTTTTGAGCCTTATGTGCTTCCATAAGCTCAAGTTTCTTGGCAGGGTCCTCATTGGTACATGCATCAAGTTCTGCTTTGAGTACATGCAGCTTGTCTACTTCTGCATGAAGAGCATGCTGCTTTTCATCCATATTTTTACTGTCCAGCCACTCACGAAGGAAGCCTACGCCAAATACCGCACCCACTGCAATATGTGTAGACGAAACCGGCAATCCAAGCTGTGACGCGATGATCACGGTGATCGCCGCAGCCATCATAATGGAGAACGCTCTCATCTCATCAAGTTCTGTGATCTCGGAACCAACAGTTCTGATCAGTCTTGGACCATACAGTGCCAGACCGATCGAGATACCCACACCACCGACAACCATGACCCACAACGGAATGGCAGCTTTTGTTGCTATCGCTGCATGCATCAAAGCATCATACACTGCTGCCAATGGGCCAACGGCGTTAGCAACGTCATTTGCACCGTGTGCAAAACTGAGAAAGATCGCAGAGAAGACAAGCGGAATACCGAACAAAATGTTTATATCGGCTCTCTTCTCTCCCGATCCTTTCTCTACTTTATTCAGTATTCTGGGTTTTACCACCACATAGGTAATAAAACCGCCAACAAGGCCGATGATCAATGCTGCCGTAAATGTCGGTTTTTTTGTCTGAGGCAAAAAGCTCAACATATCCGTAAGATCTTTCCATACATGTTTAAGCCCTTTGAGTGTCAAATAGGTCAGAAATGCTCCCGCCATGATCGCTACAAGAATAGGCACCACTTTTTTGGCTGCGCTGCGCATATCTTTCTGATAAAGGATCTGTGACTTGATGATATAGAGGAAGATCGCCGCGATCACACCGCCAAGCACCGGAGAGATGACCCATGATGCCACGATCTTACCCATAGTTCCCCATGAGACGATGGCAAAACCGCCCGCTGCGATCCCTGCGCCAACGACACCACCGACAATAGAATGTGTCGTAGAGACCGGTGCTTTAAGCCAGGTTGCCAGGTTGAGCCAGAGTGCCGCGGCAAGCAGTGCTGCAGACATGGCGTATACAAATAGCATAGGATCGTTCCCGAATGCTGCCGGATCAATGATCCCTTTTTTAATGGTACCGACCACATCACCACCGGCTACCAGTGCACCCGTAGCTTCAAAAATGGCTGCGATGATAATCACGCCGCCCATGGTGATCGCACCCGAACCATAGGCTGGTCCCACATTGTTAGCCACATCATTTGCCCCGATATTCATTGCCATATAGGCCCCAAATAGTGCTGCCAATACCAAAAAACCTCCATGAGATGCCTGTCCCATGATGCTGTTTGCATAAAATGCTACTGCTACGGCAAATCCTGCACCCAATAGTGTCTTAAATATGTTGTTCATTTTCTATCCTTGAAAAAATTTCAAAAGTATAGAAAAAAAGTATTACAATTCTGTTACCAAAATGTTATCAATCAGTTTTAAAGGTGAAATGCAGGAGGAGGTTTAAAAAAGCAAGATGGGCAAAAATACCCATCTTTAGGAGTTTATATAAAATTTTTGGACGTATATTACCAATTTACTTCAGCAGAGAGCATGATCGCATCTCTAGTTGTTTTATCATCTACTTCTTTTTTATCATAGTTTGCGATAAATTCAACATTTTTGTTGTATTTGTATCCTATACCAGCAATTGTTCTTTTCTTTTCCGTATTGTTATCCAATGTAAAATCATCATATTTTGCAAAAATTGAAATATCTTCAGTCGGTCTGAACTCTCCATTAACTGACCAGCCATCACCTTTTTTACTGTCTTTTGCTTTATCTGCTTTCAAATACTGTGCAGCTAACAAGAATGCTTCTTGATTGTAAACAGCATGCACGCCATACCATCTGTAGTCACCATCAGCATCACTGTTCTTAATACCATTGGTACCATACTGCCCGAAGAAAGAAACATCGGCATACGTATCATGCTTATGTACATGTTTTTTACCTGTTCCCAAAATGTGACCGGTCAATCTCCATTCACCGCTTAACCCGTCTCCGTCTTTGATACCATGGTATCCTGAACCGTTGAACACACCAAGTTCAGAAGAGAAGTAATCTGTTTTTGTTTTAAAGTTAAGTCCAAGATCTGATGAATTGATAAGATCCGGTGTCCCCTCAATGAATGTTTTGGAAATAGATCTGTAGAACCAGCCATGGTGCTCTTCATAGTCGATCCAAGGTCTATGTGCCTGACCGATCTCAACACCTGTGTATGGAAGAACGTTATCTAGATAAAGGTACGCATATTTAACTCTAACTTTCCAGTCACCTGTACTGTCCTGATGCGTATCGAGTGTAACTCTCATATAATCTTTAGGATTATCTGCAAAATAGCCTTTCACCTGTAAGTAGTTACGTCTTGTCTCAAACTTATTGATCCTGCTACCGTCTGTTGCGCCTACCTTATCACTCACAAAACCAAGATAGTGTGTTCCTGAGAATTTAAGTACAGGTACTTTGGATTTAACCAGGGTTCCCTTTTTGGCGATCGGCGCTACCTCAACAACACCTTTACCTGCTTTTTGAGCCTCAAGCTTTTCGATCTTTTTCATCATTTGCGCCATTTGGGCTTTAAGTGTGGCAAGTTCCGAACTGGTATTTGCTGTTGCGGCCGTAGTCATAGTAGCGATCGTCGCTGCTGAGAGTAAGATTTTTTTCATTTTCTAACTTCCTTGTTTGTTTTTTGTGGAGGAAGTATAGAAAAAATTAGTTACAAATTGGTTACAGTGCTATTCATTAGGATAAAGATTGAACTTTGCCCCTTTTTCATCCAAAAAATCAACCATTTTTTTCTGCCCGAGTTTTTTGGCATAATCTTTTGCACTCATCCCGGAAGCATCTGTAGCATTCAAGTCTGCACCATGTTCAAGTAAAAGTTCTACCATTTCGGTATCATTGAAACAGGAAGCAAGCAGCAGAGGTAAAATACCGCTTTTTCTTTTGGTACTGTTCAGGTCAACGCCTTTATCGATACAAAGTTGTACAATATCTTTGCGTTTGAACTTTATGGCGGTGTCTAAAGCAGAAATTTTATCATCATCCAGCTGATGAATATCAAGTCCATACTCTAAAAGCAATTCTATCGCTTCAAGCGAAGCACCTGTACGGATAGCATAAAAGAGCAATCCTATTTCATCCGGCTCATCCAATTCATACTCTTCACCTATAATAACAGGCTTGGAAAGGTCCAGCCCTTGTTCAAGTAAAGCTCTCATCTTTACAAGAGAATCATGTTCTATGGCTTCTAATAATTCTTTCATTGTTTCTCCTGTTATACATTCGTAATATTTTTAGTTTACACTCTACCTGTTCTTCGGAATAATCTAGAAAAAGGAGCCAAAATGAAAATAAGTAAAACACTTAAAAAAATCGTCAAAAAAGACGGAAAACATTCAATGACTGCAAGAACCGTCAACCGATTGAAATCCTCTAAAGAATTCAATTACCTGGTAGATAGCAGTAAAGCTTAATATCTTAAAACTTCACTTATGAACCAAAAGGGTTCATCCCGCCCATTATTCCCATTGCTTGAGACTTTTTATTATCTTCAACCATTTTATTTACATCATTTATTGCCGACATCAGCAATATCTGCAATGACTCTTTATCCTCTAACAAACTCTCATCTATAGTTAGATCAATGATCTCACCCGCGCCATTGGCTTTGACCTCTATAAGTCCTCCGCCTGCTTTGGCTGTCAGTTCTACATTTTTAGCCTGTTCCTGGAGCTCTTTGGCTTTTTCTTGCATCTGCTCCATCATTTTGCCCATATTGCTAAAATCAAGACTTTCAAACATTATAATTTCCTTGCATTATTCAAGACCTTCAAACTCTTGGGCAATACTATTGTCATCATCCAAAATAACGATCTTTGGCAAATATTTATCTGCTTCTTCTTTCGTCATTGTCGCATATGCAATAATGATGATCTTATCACCTTTATGAACTTTTCTTGCTGCGGCACCATTGAGGCAGATATCTCCCTTGCCTCTTTCACCGGAAATGATATAGGTAGAGAAGCGTTCACCGTTATTGATGTTTACAATATCGATCTTCTGTCCTACTCGCATATCGGCAGCATCCAAAAGGTTTTGATCTATTGTGATAGATCCAACATAATTAAGGTTTGCATCTGTTACGGTAGCTCTATGAAGTTTACTGTAAAGCATGGTAATATTCATAATTATTCCTGTCGTTTTAAATTAATTGGGATTATACCAAAATCCCGCATTTAATACTATTATACTGAAAATTGTGAAGAAATTGGGAATAAAAAGATAATGAACAGAATGCTTTTAAACATTCTGCACGGTAAAGACCTATGACTATCTGGCCATTTGTGACGGAGGGATAGGCTCTCCCCACATCTCATCGGGGATCACATACTCTTGTACGACATTTCCGCCAATGATATGCTCATCAATAATTCTGTCTATCTTCTCTTTTGTCAATTCTACATACATCGTATGTCCCGGCTCTACAAGCATGACAGGACCTTGTTGACAACGATTCAAACAACCTGTTTGGATAGGTTGGACCGTACCGATGATCCCTTTCATCATCAATGATTGTGCCAAATGCTGGAATAACTGTTGTGATTCCGGATCATTTTGACTGACACAGCTTGGTTTTGGCATCCCCGGAGGTGCTGACTGCTGACACTTGAAAATATAGAACGCTGGTTGTGGTACACCTTGGATCATAATGTATTCCTTTAATATTTAATTGGGAGTATTTTACTCCTATTTGCTTAATTCTTGATAAATATCAACCTTCAATTAAATTTTTTTGACTATAATTGCTTCAATATGACAAAAGGGAACCCTATGAAATATCCTACATTTTTTGATAAAGTGCAGCCTATTGCACTTCAAGACCCGCTCAGTGATTTTTTAGGGGCATTTGAAGAGGGAAAGATGCAGATCAGCTATCTTGAATGTGTAAAACTTGCGGGACACTCCTGTCCTACTGTAGCAGGTGCATACCTTATGGCACGTAAAGGGCTTGAAGCACTCTACGGAAACCAACTTCCGCAAAGAGGCTCTATTCATGTTTCTATGCGAGACGGTGAAGAAAAAGGGGTAACAGGCGTTATCTGCAATGCTATCTCATTTATTGCAGGTGCAGGCGGTGCAGGCGGATTTAAAGGCCTGAACGGGAATATGGCAAGAAATGATCTTATAAGCTACAACATACCTATGGATGGTGAGGTCAAACTGACACGAACCGATACAGACCAAAGTGTCACACTGAGTTACGACCCCTCCATAGTCCCTGCTGATCCAATGATGCAGCCGCTGATGGGAAAATGTATGCAGGGTTTGGCAACGCCTGAAGAGAAAAAAGAGTTTGGAAGACTCTGGCAGGCACGGGTCGAGAAGATCTTGCTCTCAACTGAGCTTTGGGATCAAATGATAACGGTTAAATAAAGGATAACAAATGATAATTTCACAATTCATGACACAAGAACACAGAGACTGCGATACAGAATTTGCCGCAGCCGAACAGGCAGTAGCAAACGGGAATTGGGTTGAAGCCGAAGAGAAATTCCTTGCTTTTTCCAACGATACACTAAGACATTTCAAAAGGGAAGAAGAGGAGCTCTTTCCTGCATTTGAAGCACAAACTGGAAGTTCTGAAGGACCAACGCAGGTCATGCGTTATGAGCATGAGCAGGTCAAAGGGCTTATTGGCAAACTGGCAGAAGCACTTGAGGCCCAGGAGAAAGATGCCTATCTTTCACTTTGTGAGTCCATGATGATCCTCTTGCAACAGCACAATATGAAAGAAGAGCAGATGCTTTACGCCATGTGTGACAGAGTTCTCCCACCGGAGACAAAAGAAAATACTTTAGAAAAAATGAAGCATGTTGAGCTCTGAACCATGTTTGATCTAAACAAAATTGAATTGGATGCAAGAGAACTGGAGCACCCCAAACCTCTTGAACTGGCTATGAAAGCGCTCAGGGAACTCGATGAAAAAAGTTACTTTTATATGATCCATCGTAAAAATCCCATCCCTCTTCTTGATCTTGCCTCTGAACAGCATTATCAAATCTTGAACAAAGAAGACTCTCAAGGCAACTGGCACATACTCATATGTAAAAACCCTAATATAGATTTAAGTGAGCTGGTCAATAACGATGTTTAGCCAAAATGGTCTCTCTCTAGATCAAGCACCTCCCATTTCCGTAGTCTTTCGTTTCTTTTTTTCGGGAGCACTCTTTGGCATACTTGCCGGAATACTTATTCTTTTTTTTCAAACCGCTGTCTTTGATGCACACAGCAAAGAAGCAGTTACACTGACACACACATTGACACTTGGTGTCATGTTGTCATTCATGTTTGCGGCACTCTTTCAGATGCTGCCTGTGATAGCAGGCGTAACACTTACCTCTCCTGTTAAAAAAGCAAACTTGCTTCAATATCCGTTTATTTTAGGTACTATTTCTCTACTTTTTGCTTTTAATCATTCTGTGCCATGGCTCTTTGGGGCAGCAGCACTTCTGCTTGGAGGAAGTATTCTTTTTATTACGCTTGTCATGCTTAAAAACCTGATCAAGCTTCCAAACCATAGCAGTTCATCAAAAGGAATGCTGGCTGCCTTAATATCTTTGGGTATTGTCATTCTTTTGGCACTTTACATGACAGGTACTTTGGGAGGGGTATTGGATGGAGTCTATTATACTCAGGTCAAAGCAGCACACTACTCTTTGGGTCTCTTTGGCTGGATCACTCTGCTGATCATCTCTATCTCTTTTCAGGTCATAGAGATGTTCTATGTTACACCAGCCTATCCAAAACTTGTCAGCAAATATTTACCATTGACACTTTTACTACTGCTTGTCACAACAACCGCTATAGGGCTATTCACTCCTGAAATATGGTACATATCAAATATACTGCTTGCTTTACTACTGACGGGCTATGCGCTCCTGACACTGAAGCGCTTGACACAAAGAAAGCGCCCTTTAACCGATGCCACCGTATGGTTCTGGCGCTTAGGACTTGGCTCTCTTCTTGTCAGCATGTTGTCAATGGTACTGACACTTTTTATGGACGATATGTTCATAAAGACATTAAGCTATATTTTCTTTAGTTCATTCGCACTCAGCATTGTCTTTGCCATGTTCTACAAAATAATACCATTCCTGACATGGTTCCACCTCAACAGCCAAGGTTACTTCACCGCACCTATGATGCATGAAGTCATCCACCCCAAAACAGCCATGAAGCATCTCTACATTCATTTGGCGACCATTGCCGCTTTTGTCCTGTCGGTCTTTATCCCAGCGTTCATTTTTATCGCCGCTGTGTTGACTGTTGTTTCATTTGGATGGATGACATACCAGATTATTCATGCCCATCTTCTTTACAAAAAAACACAGGAGACTGGTGAGAAATTTGAAATGAATATTGCATAGGGTGTTGTCAGAGGACAACACCCTACAAGAGGTTATTGAATGTCCAACAATTCTCTGACAACTTCACGATCATCAAACGGATACTTTACCCCTTTGATCTCCTGATAATCTTCATCACCCTTACCAAGAATAAGCAACACTTCATTGGGTTCCAAGGCATCCAGTGCCATTTTAATAGCCAATCTTCTGTCCGGTGTAGCAGTCACATGTTCTTTGCCATGCAGCCCCATGAGGACATCCTCAAGTATCATCTCCGGCACTTCATCACGTGGATTATCTGAGGTCACGTAGATCTTGTTGGCATATCTCCCTGCGGCTGCTCCCATACGGGGACGCTTCTCTTTGTCCCGGTTTCCGCCGGCACCAAAAACCACAGATATGTCTCTGTCTTTCATCGACTCCAGCACGGCATGTATCCCGTCATCCGTATGGGCGAAATCTACAATTACAAGCGGATCACGGCTTACCACTTCCATGCGTCCCGCAACGCCTGCAAAGTTTTCTACCACTTCACAGATCTCTTCAATAGGTCGTTTCGTCAACATCTGCACGGATCCGATCGCTGCCATAAGATTGAAAAGATTGAAGAGTCCTACCATCGGAGAATGGAATGTTGCTTCCGCCTGCATATGCTTGATACCTGCCGTAATGCCTTGCAGTAGTGAAAATGCCTGCACTTTGAAGGTTGCAGGCTCATCCACACCGTAACTCTGTGCACCGACAGGATTGTATGTGATATTTTTAATATCATCCTTATTGAGCAGTTTGGGTGTCTCATCTGCAAAGAAGAGACTTTTTACACGTCTGTATTCTTCTATCGTTCCGTGATAATCCAAATGGTCAGAGGTCACATTGGTATGGACTTTCAATGCGAACTTCAACCCCTCTATGCGTTTTTGATCTATCGCATGGGAACTGACCTCCATAATAAAATAGTCACATCCCAGATCCCTGGTCTGTTTCATATTATGCAGTGTTTCCAAAATAGAAGGCGTGGTCATACGCTTCTCTTCTATACGCTTCTCTTGGGCAAACAGGCCTCTTGTTCCCTGAAGGGCAGGCTTTTCACCCAGATCAAGCAAAAAAGAGTAGATGGCTGCAGTTACGGTTGTTTTACCATTGGTTCCCGTCACACCTACGACCTTCATCTTGTCAAGGCCCCAAAGCACGATAAGCTCTTCAGGTGTGATATATTCGGGTTTTGGATCCAGCTTTTCATAATAAGCACTGTTTTGTGCCGTTTTCAAAAAAAGTGTTTTATCATCCAATGCACCGGTATCATCACTCAGGAAATCATAACCTCTTTCATTGAAGGCTATCTTCACTTTTTAACTCCCCTTACTACATTGTAAAGCGCCAAAACATCCTGATCATCGCCAAACAGGCTTGTTGTTGCATCAAGATAACCTAAGGCCATCTCGTCAAACCCTTCATTTGCCAACTGTGTGACGAAATCGATGAATTCATCTTTATCTGTAATGACCACTTTAGTAGAGAACATAATATCTTCAAACGCTTGCTTAAAGCTTCCTCTGTCCTCTATAAGTTTTAGGAAATCACTGTAACGTATACCTTCTCCATATTCTACTTCTTCTTGCAGAGGATCAAGCAATAACTCTTGCAGTTTATGTTTGGAGCTGTCCAAGGAGTCTATAAGACCGTCTATAATATCTACTGCATTTTCTTTTTCGTTCTTTATCAGCTGATAATAATCAAACAGCGCCTGAGCTTCTTCTTCACTCTCTATTCCAAGATCACTCAGGTAAACACCTATTTTTGCTTCATCCAGTAAAGGATAATCCTTCAGGATCAATCCGTAGGATCTTAAGGCATTACGGTAATCCCCCTTGAGGAATTCACTCTCTGCTCTTTGCAATAATAAATCTTGACTAATTTTACTCATTTTAACCTAATTGATCCAATTTATCTTCCCAACCCTGAGGTACGGACATTACCGTAATCTCGGGATGTATCAAAGTCTTAAGCTGTCTCTCTACACCGAATTTAAGGGTCGTGCCCGAACTTCCGCACCCTACACAGGCACCTTGGAGCTGTACGTAGACTACACCGTCTTTAATAGCGATCAATTCAATATCACCACCATCCAATTTAATAGAGGGTCTTACTTTCTCAATGACATCCTTTACGGCCGGTTCCAACTCTTCATCTGTAAATGGGATCAATATCTCTCCTTCTTTGCATTTATCTATACATAAATGCCTTGTTTATATTATTATAACTAAAACCCGGTAAAACTCTATGTAGTACCAGATTACATAGCTGTTTATACACTAAAAGTGTTATTTTGTCAATGGAATGTACAGGATTTTGAATTTTAAGGTCGTATTCAAGGCAAAGACCTTGAAATACTGGAGTTGCAGAGGCAAATGAATTAGATCAATTCAATAATTGCCATAGGTGCTGCGTCACCTTTTCTCATGCGTGTTTTGATGATTCTTGTGTACCCACCGTTTCTGTCTGCATACTTTGGTGCAATTTCATTTACGATAGTGTTCGTACACTCTTTGTGTTGTAACATTGCAAAAATTGCTCTGTGCGCATTGAAATCACCACTTGAAGCTTTAGTAATAAGCTTCTCATAGTAAGATCTAAGCTCTTTTGCTTTTGGCAATGTAGTCTCGATTTTACCCTCTTTTGTCAAAGCAATAGAAAGGTTTTTAAGAAGTGCTGCTCTATGAGCAGACGTTCTATTTAATTTACGATAACCATGCTTGTGTCTCATAATATTCCTTTAATTTATAACTTAATAGCTTATACTTTAAGTTGTTCTATTTTCTTTACAAGATTTGCTCTTGTAGCATCTGCAAGCTCAAAATCAGGACCAAATCCGTGCTCTACAAGGCACTCATTGATCTCATCAAGAGATTTCTTGCCAAGATTTTTGATATTCTTGATCTCATTTTCACCCATCAGTACCAATTCACCGAGGAATTTCATTCCTGCTCTGTCAAGGGAGTTGAATGATCTTGCACTGAGTCCCAGACTGTCCACAGTTTGCAAGAAAGGTTTGAGTTCGCTGTCATCACTGTTTCTTTTTATCGGTGCTGCGGAGATATCGACATCAAGTACACCGTTAAAAACAGAAAGTTGCTTATTCATAACTTCCAATGCATTTGTAAATGCCTCTACAGGACCAATCTGAGCATCTGTCTCAATGTCAAATGTGATCTTTTCAAAATCCGGATTGTCCTCTACGAGTACAGGTTCGATCTTATAGTTTGCTTTTCTTACCGGAGTGAAAAAAGCATCCAATGCGATACTGTCACTTGCAACTTCATCTCTGAGGTCTTCACTTGGTACATAACCAATTCCTTTTGAGATCACTACTGTAAAATTAAGTTCAGCATCTTCATTCAGTGTTGCAAGCGGAAGATCGCCATTTACTACTTCAATTTGATCATTGTTAAGATCTTCTGCCGTAACTTCTTTATGTCCGGAGAAACTGTATTTAAGCTCTACCTTATCACTCTCGTCTTTAATTTTAAAACGAATATTTTTAAGGTTGATAATAAATACAGCAACATCTTCATGCATACCTCTAATAGTGTCAAACTCATGTGCAGCACCTTCGATCTTTACAGAAATCGGTGCATATCCGATAGAAGAACCCAAGAGAAGTCTTCTTAACGGATGCGCGAGTGTAACAGCATAACCGCTTTCAAAAGGATAAGCAATGATCTCGGCACGATTCGCACTGATCTCGTTTACTTCTACCTCTGTCGGCATAAATGGTGCAATTTTAATTTTTCTCATTCACTGACCCTTTACTTATGGTTTATTTAGAGTAAAGCTCGACGATTAGACGCTCTTCAACCGGGATTGCAATTTCTTCTCTTTCAGGGACTCTTGTAAAGATTCCGAAAAGTTTCTCTTTATCAACATCAACCCACTCGACCATACCGGTCTGGTTAGTCAATTCGATTGCTCTAAGGATCTGAGGATTTGTTTTACTTTTTTCTCTGATCTCGATCTTCTGACCTGCTTTCACTCTGAATGAAGGAATGTCAACTCTTTTACCGTCAACAAGTACATGTCCGTGGTTTACGAATTGTCTGGCTGATGCTCTTGTTGTTGCAAACCCCATTCTGTAAACTACGTTGTCAAGTCTCTGCTCAAGAAGTTGGATAAGGATAGAACCTGTATTCCCCTCTTTTCTGTTCGCTTCTTTGTAAAGCGCTCTAAACTGCTTTTCGCTTGTTCCGTACATGAACTTCGCTTTTTGCTTCTCTTGAAGCTGAAGACCGTATCCGCTGATCTTTGTTCTTCTTTGTCCATGTTGTCCCGGAGCATAGGGTCTTTTTTCCAATGCAGATTTACCGGCGAGTCTTCTCTCACCTTTTAATCCAAGATCAACACCAAGTCTTCTTTCTAGTCTCTCTACGGGACCTCTATATCTTGCCATACTAATTCCCTTCTCTTATACTCTACGTTTTTTCGGTGGTCTACAACCATTGTGAGGAAGTGGTGTGATATCTTTTAGGAAAGTTACACGAATACCCTCAGTTGCACCGATTGCTTTAACAGCAGTGTCTCTACCAGAACCAGGACCTTGAACTTTGATCCCTACTTCTTTAATACCATTCTCTTGTGCTTTTGTCATAGCATCAGCCACTGCTTCCGCTGCTGCGAATGGCGTAGATTTCTTTGAACCTTTAAATCCCAGTGCTCCAGCAGAACTCCAAGAGATCACGTTACCCATCTCATCTGTTACTGTAATTACAGTGTTGTTAAAAGTTGCAGCGACATACACTACACCTTTAGCAATACTTTTTTTTGCTTTTTTCTTAGCCATACTTCGCTACTCCTTACGCTGCACCGACAGTTTTACGCTTACCTTTTCTAGTACGCGCATTTGTCTTTGTTTTTTGTCCACGACAAGGTAAACCTCTTCTGTGTCTAAGACCTCTGTAGTTACCTAGATCCATCAATGCTTTGATGTCCAGTGTTACTTTCTTACGAAGATCACCTTCCACCATTACATTTTCCTGAATGTCATTACGGATCACTGCCGCTTCTGCATCAGTAAGTTCATGAACTCTTTTATTGTAATCTATGCCTGTTCTGTCAAGAATTTGTCTTGATGTCGTAAGACCTATGCCATAAATGTAAGTAAGTGCATACTCCATTCTTTTCTTTTTTGGTAAATCAACACCTGCTATACGTGCCATGTTTATCCTTGTCTCTGTTTATGTTTTGGATTTTTACAAATCACGCGTACGATACCCTTGCGCTTAATGATCTTACAATCATCGCACATCTTTTTTACTGATGGTCTAACCTTCATTGGTTACTCCTACGATATATTTGTGCACCTAGAGTGTGAACACTCATTGTTTGCGTGGATCATTGATGCTTCTATGATCCAACCCTTGAGTAATCGGTGCGAGTTAATCAAAGATTCTTCGCGCAGTTTCCTAAAGCCTAATGTTTTAGGGGAAAGAATTATATCTAAACAAGTTTAATTTATGCTGATGCATATATATTTACCATTAACCATAGCACCAAAGTACTGTAGAAAGCCAAAGAATCTTCTCCCCCATTCTTATACCTAATGTTCTGATTCTCTATATGCGCAAGAAAGCTCAATGAAGCTTCCGATAAATCGAATGATCACATTAATGAATTGCATATCCCTGTCATTGAATCCTGAAGTTTTATTGATCAGCTGCAAGACACCGATGACCTGCTGTGACGCAGCATTGTAAATGGGGCAGCCCAGCATATTGACCGTTTCATATCCGCTGTCCTTGTCCACCTCTTTTAAAAAATACGGATTATGCGCCACATTGTTTTCAATGATCGCTTTTTTTTCCATAAAAATATGCCCTACGATACCCTTGTTCACAGGCACGACGATCCGTTCTACTCCATTGGCAAGTATCGTCCACAATTCCATAGTTTCTTTGTCATAAATAAAGATTGAGCAGCGCATAGCACCGGTAAGTCTTTTAAGATAATCTGCAATAACAGGGAGCCCTCCATCGAGCTGTTTGTGTGACAGTAACTCTTTTCCGAATGCGGCCAATTCTGCATAGACATTCTGATTTTCCAATCTTCCCTCTTTCCTTATTTGATCTCTGAAAAATAACAGATTTTTTATAAGATACCTTATTTTCCCTTTGTAAAAAACATATATTTAAGTTATACTTCTGAAATTTGACATTTATTTGACTTTTTCAGTATAAAATAGCTACAACAGTTTATTGTACAAACTATAATACCAATATAAAAGGTAACCGTTCATGATACGATTCATTTTGCTTCTGCTATTTACCGTTACAGGACTTTTTGCCGATTACAAAAAAGCACTGTATTACTACAATCATCAGCAGTATACCCAGGCCATGCAGGAGGCAAAACATTCCAAAAAAAGCTATGCCAATCCCAATCTTCACCTTATTTGGGCCTACAGTGCCCAAAAGCTGGGTTTGAGCAATGAAGCCATGCAGGCATTTGAACGGGTACTTATCCTGGATACAAACAATAAACAGGCAAAAAAGGCACTGCAGTCCATTTACCGCCGAACAGGAAGAACCGAACTTCTTGACAAAAATGAAAGAGACTATGTCTATACCATCAGGGAACGGGGCGCACCTGAACGTCTTGTCAGAAAAAGCGGTATCACAGTCAAGACAAAGATAGCTATAGCTTCTGGATATGATTCAAATGTCAATGCTTCCCCGGGAAGAGACGTATTGAACAATTACTTCGATACCCAAAACAGTGAGGAACAGTTTTCCTCTTTTTTTAGCCGCCTCAGCGGAAGTATCCGCTACAAATATAACTTTGGGGATGATAAAGGCTGGTATGCCAAAAGTGCCTTGCGCCTGTATGCACAGAGTAACTTCTCTGCCCATCTTTATGATCTCTCTATGGCATCATTGGAAGTAGGTGCGGGATATGCACAAAAAGCCTACGACCTCTATTTTCCTCTGCATTATTATAGGATCAATTACCTCGACAGAGATCTTCTGGAACAATACAGATTCATGCCTGCCATTCTCATACCTCTCAATAATCAGATCACTCTGGATATTTCCCTGCTTTATTCACAAAATAATTACTTTGCCTCACTTGATCAGGACAAGGATGACAGAAGTTGGGGTTTTTCTGCCGGATCTTATTATCTGTTCGGGCAGCAATATGCCTATTTTGGACTCAAATATGAAAATAGAAAGGCACGCCATTCTGACCCTTCCAAATACATCACTGCACAGTTCCTTTCTGCCAATACCATGGTAAACTATTATTTTAACCCCTCTGTGCTTGGCACACTTGACTACACTTTCAAGTATGGCGGATACCATGACCACGTCGGGTTGAGCACTACCAAACGGGATGACAACCTGCATCAACTGAACCTTAAGCTTTCCTATCTCTTTTCAAAAAAGAGTCAGATCTATCTTTCAGATACCTATTACAGAAACATCTCAAACTATACTCCGTCTGAATATACAAAGAATAGTCTGATGTTGGGACTGAGCTATACCTATTGATCATATGATGTTGTTTGACATTTTTTGACATTTTTAGGTTATACTCTTTTCAATGCAAACCAAAGGACACTCTATGAAACTATTACTTCTGATGCTAAGCTTGAGTTTGGCAGCTTTTGCCAATATAGGCACCATTTTGGCCATGCACGGTAATGCCCAGATACATCGTGCCAACAGTTCACTCACTGCCAGGAACGGTATGGATATACAAAAAGGTGATGAGATCGTGACCCAGGACAAGACTAAAGTTCAGATCATGCTTGATGACAATACCGTCATTACCATAGGTCCCAAATCTTCCTTCTCCTTCAATGACTATTTTTATGACGGCAGCAAAAGATCAAAACTCAGCATGCGTGCTACCCGCGGTTTCTTCCGTTCTGTCACAGGGAAAATAGGTAAGATCGCACCAGAAAGATTCAAGGTAAGAACGAACATGGCAACCATCGGTGTAAGAGGAACGGATTTTTCTGCGCAGCTTACTGCAGACAATGCCTTCTACCGATGCAACCGGGGTGAGATCAGTGTGACCTTTGCCGACAGAGTGAAATATGTCTCTGCCGGAGAAATGTTACAACTACAGATGAATGGCAAAAAAGTCAAAGAAAAATCTATGAGTAAGCAGGGTATTGATGCACAGACCCAAGTACTTTCAGATTTTGACACAATTAAGGTGCAAGATATTTCAGAGAAGAAAGCAGATATCCAGGACGTCAAGTACGACTGTCAGCAACACTGATCTTTCTCATGAAAAGCACACCCCTAAAAGTCGCGACAGCAGCCTTGCTGTCGCTCTTTTTTTCCTGGCTCTATCTTTATACTCCCCAGGCATACTATTCGCTTGACAACAAATTGTATGATTTTATGTTCCTTATCCGTGGGGAGCTACCCAAAAGTGACAAAGTCGTTATTGTCGATGTTGATAACCGCTCTCTTGAAAAAATAGGGCAGTGGCCCTGGCCCAGAAACAAGATCGCAGCCATGCTGCAAAAACTCTCTGAATCCCATGCAGGCATCATCGGTCTGGACATGGTCTTTTCTGAACCTGATAGAACATCGCCACACCTTCTTCAGAAACGATTCCCCTCTATCACCCAGACACTTCCCAATAATGACAGGATCCTGGCAAATGTCTTTTCTCATGCACCTGTAGTAGGTGGTTATATTTTCACTCCGCAAGCAACCTCGGAAAAAGATACACCTCTGATCCCTGCAATATTTATACAGAAAGGCTTAAAAGACACTTCTTATCTTTTAGCACCCAAAGGTGTGGTTCTCAATATCCCTATCCTTCAGAATGCGCTCTATTCTAGCGGATTTTTCAATACGGACAATATTCAAGCTGGGGTGATCCGTAGCACCCCATTGATCGAACGCTACCGTGATGATATCTACCCTTCACTGGCTCTTGAAATGCTACGTATCTACAGTGCTGCGAACAAGGTAGAGGTCGTAGGTGATGAAAATGGTGTAGCATTCATTCAATTCGGGAAGTACCATATCCCTACAGGAAGTTCCGGTGAGTTTCTTATCAATTTCAGAGGACCACAAAAACATTTCAAGTATATCAGTGCTGTCGATATTCTCGAAGGGCATTTTGATCCTGCCTCCATTAAGAATAGATTCGTCCTTGTCGGGACATCAGCCCCCGGACTCAAAGACCTCAGAGCTATTCCTTTTGACAGTGTCTATCCTGGAGTAGAAGTCCATGCCAATATCATAGACAATATCCTTCAGGGCGATCTCATCAGTAAACCTTTCATTTCCAGGCTCTATGACCTCGTAATCATCTGGATACTTGTTTTCGGATTGATGTATCTTTTTTCGGTACTCAGATCTTCTCTACTTCTACCTGTTGCGATCTTGTTGTTCTTCTTCATGCTTTTTCTCTTTTACGAGATTCTATTTGTTTATGGGCTCGCACTGACACTGGTCACCCCCGTCTTTGCTTTTATCTCGACACTTATTGCCTCATTGACCATTGATTATTTTATTACATCCAAACACAAAGAACAGGCAAAGCGTATTTTGAGCAAAAAGGTTTCCACCTCTGTCATGAACCATCTTCTTGCACACTCGGGGGAAGACCTAATCGCACCTAAAGAAGTCGAAGCGACGATCTTTTTCAGTGATATCCGTGAATTTACAAACATTTCTGAAAAAATCGGTTCTCCTACCAGACTCATTGAACTGCTCAATGCCTATATGACCCCTATGGTGGATACGATCATTACACAGCAGGGTACGATTGACAAATTCATAGGAGATGCCATCATGGCGTACTGGAATGCTCCTGTGCCCGTTGATGATCATGCAGATGCCGCAGTACAGACTGCAATCAGGCAGATCGAACTGCTTGAGGAGATCAATACTATGCTCCAGGGAAAATACCGTATTACCCTACAAATAGGTATAGGTATTCATACAGGGGTTGTCACTGCCGGGGACATGGGTTCCCAAGGACGCTCAGACTATACAGTCATTGGCGACAATGTCAACATAGCGTCAAGACTTGAAGGCTTGACAAAAGTCTACCATGCGCAGATCCTGATCTCCA
>JANTHR010000043.1 GCA_024762315.1 Sulfurovum sp. | reverse complement strand
ATCAAGTGGTCAAAACCAAACAGTGAACACCCTACAGTAGCTATTGTCTCTAAACTTGCCGTAGAAGAGGAGCTAAGGAAAGATCTGCTGCACTGTTCACGCATTAAAAACAAACCTATGAAACGAAAGTTCTATCTTATTTACGATAAGTCAGAGGGTACACCTCCTTATATGGAAGATATCATTGCCTATCTTCAAGAGTGGCAATAACCCAAGCCGCTATAGTGTATGATATGTAGAAAATGAAATCTCTACTTAAGTATAAGGAGTTACACCCATGAAACAAAACTCACCCCTGAAACACTTTACACAAACTGCACTACAAGGACTTTTCGGACTCCTTCCTGTAGTAATCATCGTAGTACTGATACTCTGGGTCTATGGCAAGATAGATACGTTGGTTAACTGGATCTTTGGATTTGTAGGGTTCGCTCCACAGAACCATGAGTTTTTATGGTTGTTGCTGGTCATCGGTATTTTCCTTCTCTTGCTCTATTTCATCGGCACACTTATGAAGACAAAACTGGTGAAATATTTTGAAGGCTTGCTTAAAAAGATACCAGGCTACTCCACCATTAAAGATATCATCGGTATCTTCAACTCCTCAAAAGAAGGAGAGAATCGGGTACTCGTCGTTGCCATACGCGGCTTTGCCAATGAAGGGTACAATATAGGATTGATGTATTCACAAAAGGAGAGCATTATCAAGGACCACTATACTATAACACTTTCTATGTCCCCCATCCCCAATGGCGGTTATATGTTCGAGGTGCATAAGGACAACATCTATGTCATAGACACAGCGACCTTTGATGACAACCTTCAGTACCTGCTCTCCATGGGCGTGAAAAGTTTTGCAGAGATCGTAGAGATGGAGCCCAGACCTTTGGAGGAATTTGTACCGTTAACGAAATGGTTAACAAAACATTAAAAATAGGCAATAAAAAAGTGCTATAATTAAGAAAAATCGTACAAAAAGGATATTTATGCAAAAAGAATTGAAAGAGATCATAGAAGCATCCAAGGAGTCGCTTGAGAAAGCAGAGAATAAAATAGAAGCGCTGAGTGAAGATTTCACAGAAGAAGCAAGTGAATTCTGGAGTGAGCTGAAGCAACGTTTTACAAAGGTGAATGACAAACTAAATGATGCCTACCGTGAATTTGATGAAGAGTCGGAGCTGCAAGCCCATCTCAGCATGATGGAAGCACGGGACAGACTTGAGAAGCTTAAAGAGAGTGCAGAAAATTTTGCTCTGCAAGCTTCAAACAAAACAAAACAAGAACTGGATATAGCAGCGCTTAAGGCCCATCTTGCCAAAATGGAAGCAGAGGACACATGGGAGAAAACGAGCAAAGAACTCTCTCATACCTATGCTGTATCTAAAGTAGAGGCTGAAAGACTGGCAAAAAAAGCCGGTCAAGAGATCAATGAGATATTCTTGAAACTGACTGACATCGTATAATGCAATAAATGTATAAGTTATTTTTAGCAAGTGTATTGCTGGTTGGTTTGAGCAGTTGTGCTACATCGAACCTGAGCTACAAGAACCAACAGCTTACACTGCAAAACGATAAAGCATTTTTGCAGCTGGACGGTAAACCGCTTAAAGTGCGAAAAGACGGATTTGGCAGCCTGTTCCTTACACAAAAGGTACTTCGCCTGGCGGAGGGAAATGTTGTTGTTTATGAGGATGCCCAGACGGATTCACTCTATGAATTTGAACCAGGTACCACAAGGATTGTAAAAGTCATTTTTGACGCTAAACGCACTATTATTGCCTATGCAAAAAATCACCTCAATGCCTATCAGCTTATTTTAAAAAACGGAAAAATACTTAATGTTATAGCTCAGCAAGATCACTCTCAGCGTCTTAAAATACTTTATGGCATGAGCAGTACGCAACTTGACAGTATGTTAAAGAAATTAGACCCAAATGCAAAAAGAGCTTATTATAGGCAGACCATTACTATGAAAGATGCCAATGAAGCTATATGGAGCAAATGGGATGTACATAAGGTACATTTTTATCCATTGGTCACTCCTTTACCTAAACTGGTGGGGATGTAGATCTCTTTTTTGGAAGTATTAATTATAATTACTATAAAATCACCTTATGCAAAAAAGTCTCCCTTACTTAGCCATTATTATTGTTCTTCTTTATGCGCTTTACAATGCCAAGTTCCGTCATGTCAAAAAGAAAGCAGAACCCAAAACAGATACCAACTATGCCAAGCACATTAAAGAACATGGTACCGTGACCCATATGCAAGAGGAACTTGCCAAATTGCAAACACAGCAGTATCTCAAGAAATATATTATCGATGTCATTAATCACGGCTCTGCTCAATTTGATTTTCCAGGTGGTCAGATGGAAGGCGGATTCGCATCTGCCAACGATGCACCAAAGATCGCCTGTTATGTTCTCGAACTCTCCGGTAAACAATGCAAAGAGCCTTACCCCAAAGATGCAGCAATGTTCTACAGCAGTATATGCGCAGGATGCCACGGAGAAGACGGCAAGGGACTGAACGGTTCTTACCCCGACCTGACAAAAGACAAACTCTTAGGTATCCAAAAAAGAGAAAGCTTTCTAAAAAGAATTATGAAGTAACATTCAACTCACACTACTATCGTATAATCTTTCTGTGACAATTCACAAAGGAACTCTATTGAGGGTTCTACAAAACAAGGAGATAATATGAATACAATCAAAACTTCAGCCGTTGCAGTGCTGCTGATATCTACATTTGCCGTAGCAGGCGGTGACATTGCACCGGTAGAACCGGAGATCAGTACACCCGTTGTAATGGATACGGAATCCGGGTTAGCAGGTTTTTACGTAGGTTTAGGTTATACCTATATGAAAATGGACAATGCTGGCGCAGCAGGCGATGTCAACGGAAACGGTATCACACTGCTTGGCGGATATAACTTCAATAAATATCTTGCTGTTGAAGGCAGATATTCAATGACATTGGGAGATTTAAGTGTAGATAACGGTGCAGATGCCGGAGATCTTTCAAATATAGCACTCTACTTAAAACCGCAATACACTGTTGACATGTTCAAACTTTATGGACTACTTGGATATGGTCAAGTAACCTATGACAACGGGTCAACTGACTATTCAGAAAACGGCTTCCAATATGGTGCAGGCATGGGTATCATGGCTACAGACAATATAGATGTCTATGTAGATTATACAAGACTGTATGACGATGATGGTTTTGACGGTATACCAAACAATAACATTACCGTTGATGCAGTAAATGTAGGTGTAAACTACAACTTTTAAGATCTTCACTTCCTCCCTTTACTGATATTCCCGTCTCTTTATGGCGGGATTATCATGCTATAATCCCCTAAAACCTAAAGTTTATAATGGATATCTATGCATAGAATATTTATAGCATTCTTCGTATTGTTTCTGACCATAGAGGCAGAAAATATCACTCCCATAGCTACGGTTAAAGCTTCGGGGATTGTCAGTGATTTTGTAGAAGACAGCGGGTATCTCTATGTTGCTACTGATGCTGGTTCTGTAGATATCATAGATCTAAGCACACAAAAAATAGTCAAACAGATCAGGATAGAACCTTTCAGGACGGCAATGGGAGATATTGTACCGGCTCGTGTACACAGTGTTGACAGGTACCAAGGCAGGACCCTGCTTGTTACAAGCGGTGCAAGTGCCTATAGAAATGTATGGATAAATGACGGGAAAAAGCTAAAAAAGATCATAGATGAAAAACAACATATGATGCCTAAACGTGCCTATTTCACAAATGAAGGTAAAATTCTTTTGGATACATTCGGTTCAGACGTGATCCTGTATGACTATGAAGAGAATTACAAACTCTATGAAAGTCATATCTCCGAGAGCACCATGGGCGGCATGCTTCTAAGTCAAGACAAAAAGAAGATGATCATCTCTGATGAAAGCGGTGCGGTCAGAGTCATTGATGTAAAAAGCTCCAAGGTCGAACAAACCCTCGATTCCGAACATGTGGACAACATATACAGTGTAGCATACCGTAATGGTGTCATCATTACGGCAGGACAAGATAGGCGCGTAGGTATTTACAGGGCAGATAAAAAGGCATATCATATAAAAAGTGATTTTCTTGTCTATTGTGTAGGGTTGAGTCCGGGTAGCGATGTAGGCGTCTATTCCAGTGGGATTGATCATGATCTGCAACTTTTCAATACGAAAGACGGAAAAAAAACAGATCGTCTTGTTGGGCATATTTCCAGACCGAACAAGATCATGTTCATCAATGAAAAAGCGCTGATAAGTTCCGGTGATGGATATACCGTATATTTTTGGATGATTGGCAAATGATCGGTTTTTTTCATTAAATAAGCTTAACTCGAAGAAAAACAGGTACAATTGTTCTGATGAAAGATGAGGTTCGAGTTCATCTCTCGTGTGTTAAGTGTGTGTGTTAAGCTCTGCTAGACCCCCGAAAGACTCTCACCGATTTGGATTCCGCTTATATAGGGATACCCCATAAGTGAATATTATTACCCAAAGGTACAACAATGGCAGAATTAGTAAACGGAACAGTAAAATGGTTCAACGATGAAAAAGGTTATGGATTTATCCAACAAGAGAACGGTGGGAGCGATGTATTCGTACATTTCCGTCAGGTGAACAATGAAGGCGGTGGTCGTGTAACACTTGCTGAAGGTCAAGCTGTGACATTCGAGATCGGTGAAGGTCAAAAAGGTCCTCAAGCTGAGAACGTAACACCACTTTAATAGTGTGTTGCTCTGTAGGCCTTGCCTACAGTAAGCATTTCCCTCTTCTAGTAACTTATTTTCATATCTTTATCATAAGATAATTCAAACAGTACTTCTATTTTCTTACTTTCATTTGCAGCCAATATCAGTTTCATCTCTATTTTTCCGTCTTTTACCATTTTATAGTCTACTTTTTTATCTGAACTGACCTTTAAAAGCTTTACCTTTATCTCTTCGGTCGTCGATGTAGGTATCCGGTCTATCAGGGTGAGTGCTTTAGGCTTATCTGATTTATTTGTAAGTGTTAGGACAAAACCGTCTTTTTTACGGGCTGTTCCTCCAAAAATTCCGGTTTCCCGCGCTCTTTGCACTATCTGTTTACGCTGTATCTGAATATCTTCTTCTACTTTGGCATAGAGGTTATAGTGCTCATCCCTGTACTCTCCTACGGCATTTTCATTGATCGTCTCCTTGGCAGATCGGATTTTCCACCTATTGGAATCTATCTGAAATTTAGGCTTGAAAGCACAGACATAAAATGCTCTGCTACTCACATAAGGATAGGCACGAACTTCGCATTTAAGCGGCGCTTTCCATGATAGCACCTCCACATTCAATGGTACTCCTGTAGAGGGGAGCGTTAGATCTTGTATTTTGTATTCTCTGGCATCTTCATAGGAAGCTACAGGGGCAGCCATAGGCATACTGCCCGCGTTTTCCTCATCTGCCGCCATCATCTCTAGATTCGCTTCTTTCATCATAGATTTCCTATAGGTTCTTACAGGTCCCGGCTCATACTTTCTTACGATCCATGGATTGAAATGGATGGGATTGACATATTGATGTGCCGAACGATAATAGAACATTGCCGTATCTGCTTCTATATCTATCCCGCTTCGGTTGGTTACAGAAAGATATTGTGTCACTTTGATCATCTCCTCATCATTCAGCATATCGGCTTCATAGGCTGTAGAGAAGGAAACATAACCGTAGGGAATGGTCAGTTCAAGCTCTTTTGGACATCTTTGCGTGAGAGCAAGTGCTTTTTTTGAAGGTGCCTGTTTTTTAAAAGCACTTTCCTTTAAAGTCAATGCTTCAGAAGCTTTCTTTGCTTTAGTCAAAAGTGCTGCCTTCTCTGTTCCTATGAGTCTTGCAGACTCTATCCATGCACCGGCATCAAATGTTGTAGGTCGGGGAAGAGAAACGATCTCATCAAGCACTTTTGTATTGGCTTGTATGGCAATGAGTTTCTGTTGGGTCTCCTTGAGACTCAACAGTTCCTTGCAAAGCCTTTTATCGGCAGGACAGTCATACATTGTTTCAAGTGCAACAGTATTGCCTTCACACTTGACTTTTACTCCTTTGGCAAAACCGATATAATTGTCTTTTGGTGTCAGATCATAGATGGTCTGATCCTGATAAACAGCCAAGGAAGAGGCATCTGCCATGCTGCCTGCTAGAAGCAGTAGACTTAATGTTGATATGGAAAGTTTCATAAATCATCCTTCAGAGTATGTAAGATAATTATTATAGCAAATTATTTCGTGCTGTTACGCTCTTGGATCTTTGAAAGATATTCTCTGTTCTTTTCCTGAAGATAATCATAGATCGCTTTAACTTCTTCTTCAGTGAGGTAATAACGAGGCATGATCTTATGATAGCCGTTGACGGCATTGAACATGGATGAGAGGTTCTCCTGCCGTATATCCGGACCTTGTATAGCCTGTTTGCCATGTATGTCGCGAAATTCAACTATAGTCGTACCTTCACCGCTTTCTCCATGGCATTGGGAACAGCTTACTCCCCTGGGATTATGGTAAAGCATTTCACCATATTCATAATGTGAGATAAAATCTTCATCTGCACTTAGATTTAACACCAATAAACATGATAAAAATAATAATGAACGTTTCATATCGGCATTGACGTTACTCCCCTAAACTATTTTTGATATAATACCCTAAAAATTTAAAGAGAGTATTATGCAACTCATAGATGGTAAATCATTGGCTCAGAAAGTACAGACTTCCGTAGCTGCCGAAGTAGAAAAACTCAAGCAGGAAGAAAACATCGTTCCGGGACTGGCTGTCATACTCATAGGTGATGATCCGGCCAGCCATGCCTATGTAAAAATGAAAGCAAAAGCCTGCGAGCAAGTAGGTTTTTATTCTATTACCCACAGTATGCCTGACACTATCAGCCAGGATGAGATCATTGCAACGATTGAAATGATCAATGCAAATCCCCGTATAGATGGCATTCTCGTGCAGTTGCCGTTACCTAAACATGTAGATACAAACAAGATCCTTGAAGTGATCGACCCTAAAAAAGATGTGGACGGTTTTCATGCCTACAATGTAGGCCGCCTGGTCACAGGACTTGACAGTTTTGTAGCCTGTACACCTCTTGGTGTGATGAAAATGTTTGAAGAATACAATATTGATCTTCAAGGCAAGGATGTCTGTGTGGTCGGTGCAAGTAACATCGTGGGTAAACCTATGGCTTCTTTACTGCTCAATGCCAATGCCACGGTCACGATCACGCATATCTTCACCAAAGATCTTAAAGCACACACAAGCAGAGCAGACATCGTTGTGGTAGGCGTCGGGGTCCCTGGTCTCATTAAAGAAGATATGGTCAAAGAGGGTGCAATTGTCATTGATATCGGTATCAACCGTATTGAAGACGGTTCTTTGGTGGGCGATGTGGACTTTGAAAATGTTGCACCAAAATGTTCCTATATCACGCCCGTACCCGGCGGTGTAGGCCCTATGACCATTGCAATGCTTTTAAGCAATACCCTCAAAGCGGCAAAGGCAAGAGCATAAGATGAAAAAACATTTAAATAATCTCTATAAATTCTCCAGCTCATGGACGGGTACGGTCATTATCGTACTCTTCCTTATTTTCTTTGTGGCACAATCTTTTGTTATCCCGAGCGGATCAATGAAAAAAACACAACTCATCGGTGATTTCCTTTTTGCAAAGAAATTCTCCTATGGTATCCCTATCCCTCACCTGCCCTGGCTTGAGATACCGCTTTTACCTGATTTTAACGGTAACGGTCACCTCATAGAGGGTTCCAGGCCGCAAAGGGAAGATATTGTTATTTTCCGTTATCCTAAAAATCCCAAAGTCCACTACGTCAAACGTTGTGTTGCAGTAGGCGGAGACGAACTGCTCTATGCCGATAAAAAACTTCTGATCCACTTTCATGAAGGAGATGAATTCATTAAAGCGAATTATCCCAATGAAAAGATCAGATCTCTCAGAGGTAAACTCTGGGTTGAAAACCCCTATATGGATAAATACCCCGGTATCCAATATGTTCCCGAAGGCCACAATATCTTTGAAGTATTGTTGCAATATTATGCCTACAATAAAGAGATAGATGTAACACCTATTATGGTCGACGGTCTGGATGCTCCTGTCTATTCATTAAAGAATAAAACCGCCAATGCCCTCTACGCCAAAGTAGATGAGGATCATTTCTATATGATAGGCGATAACCGTGACAACTCTAATGACAGCCGTTTTTGGGGCTCTGTACCCTATTCGCTCATTGTCGGTAAACCTTGGCTTATTTACATGAGTTTGGAACACCGTTCCTACGATCGTGTTTTTAAAGGCGACCAATACGGTGGAGGCAGAGACCATGACGGGCTTAAACGTGTCTGCGGTAATATGCCCCTGGATTCCAAAGCGTGTGAAGCACTTTGGAACAGGCAGCGCTTTACTGTACGTTGGGGACGCGTAGGAAGACGCATAGAATCCATCGAGCGTGAGCAGCCTATCCAATGAACGAAGTAGAGATCATCAAGATCTTCGCGATGGTCATCGCCCTGGCAATCGCCATCATCGGCCATGAGATCATGCATGGGTGGGTTGCCTACAAATATGGTGACACCACTGCCAAAAGCCTCGGCCGTCTTAAGATGAACCCTGTTGTACATATTGACCCTGTAGGGAGCATTCTTGTCCCTGCAATGCTCTTTTTTTCAGGTGCACCTTTCATATTCGGCTGGGCAAAACCCGTGCCTATCAACATAAATACTGTCATCCATAACGGTGGAACACGTGCGGCTGTTGCCGTCTCTCTTGCGGGTATTACCTACAATTTTGCATTGGCAGCCTTGAGTGCAGCCATTTTCCCTCTGTTTGCACACCCTGGGTCGGCAATGCAGGCTTTCATCGCACTTTTTTTATACCAAAGTGTTGTGATCAACGTACTTCTGGGTGTCTTCAACCTCTGGCCTATCCCGCCTCTTGACGGGGCAAATGCCATTCGTTACCTTGTAGAGGGGATGCACTGGAGATCTTTTGTAGCCTTTTATGATAAAATATACCCCTATGGTATGCTCATTCTTGTAGCAGTACTCTTTACGCCTTTGGCAGATTACTTTTTTAAGCCTGTCTCATGGATCATACAATGGTTACTTTAAAAAATGTCAATAAAAATTAAAATTCAACAGAAGGAAACAGAAAATGTCAAATAAGAAGAAATTCTATATCGCTACGGATCATGCCGGCTATGCAGTCAAAGCCTATATTAAAGAGATCGTCACAAATCTGGGACATGAGATCATCGACCTGGGCCCTGACTCTGCCGACAGAGTGGATTATCCTGACTATGCACACAAATGTGCCCACGCTGTACTTGCCGATGAAGGAAGTTTCGGTATCCTTATTTGCGGAACAGGGATCGGTATCTCCATCTCCGCGAACAAGATACAGGGTATCCGTGCAGCCCTCTGCCATGACCACTACACTGCCAAGCTTACCAGACAGCATAATGATGCCAATATTCTCTGCTTTGGTGAACGTGTCGTAGGTAAAGGTGTCATAGAGGACATGATAGAAGTCTTTGCCAACACAGAATTCGAAGGAGGCCGCCACGCAGGACGTGTCGCCAAAATAGAAGAAGGTATGTGCAGCTTCGGTGTGGATCTGGGGTAATCGCGTAAGCAATGAGCCATTAATCAGACGTAGTCTTCTCTTCTCACTGTGAACGCCCCTGAAAGCAAAGCGTTTCGAGAACAGATCAAGGTGAAAAGCGTGTGTTCATCGCGTGACCCGTTAAACCTCCAAGACCAACTTTACAGGACAGTGGTCACTTCCCATGATATGATCTAAAATATCCGCATCGACTATCTTCTCTTTCAGATCCTCTGAGACGAAGAAGTAGTCTATGCGCCAGCCTACATTTCTGGCCCTTGCCCCTGCCCTGTAGCTCCACCAGCTGTAGCGGTCCAGCTCGTCACCTTTTACATGCCTGAAAGTGTCTATGTAGCCATGCTCCAGAAGTTTGTCCATCCATTCGCGCTCTATGGGAAGAAAACCTGATGTACCCTCATTGGCTTTTGGACGGGCAAGGTCTATGGGTTTATGGGCAGTATTGACATCACCACAGACCACAATGGACTTCCCCTCTGCCCTTAGTTGGTTAATATGGTCTAAAAAACGGTCATAAAATGCCATTTTGTACGCTAAACGTTCTTCGTTGCGCTGTCCGTTAGGGAAATAGACATTGAAGTAGGCAATGTCTCCAAAATGGTACTCATTGATACGTCCTTCATCTAAAATATCTACATGGGAACAGCAGGATGCTTCTCCCTTGATATCCGTGTAGAGAGCCACGCCTGACTGACCTTTTTTAGAAGAAGCGTTGATGCTTTGAAATTTGTAATTACGCTCAAAGATACTCTCAGGGATCTGCTCTGCTTCAGCTTTGATCTCCTGCAGTCCTAAAAAGTCCACATCTTCTTCATCTATCCACCTGAGTGCATCTTTCTTCTCCACTGCTCTGATACCGTTGACATTCCATGAGATAAAAGTAAGTGTTTTAATAATAGTTCCTTGATACATCTTTTGATAGAATAATACCAAACTACAATGAAAAAGGCTTTAATGTGGCACTGGAAGACAAACTCAAATGGAATAAGAAATACCAAAACAACCCTATGTCGGATACTCCCATAGAGCTTATCACCAAATATGCCGGACTTGCAACAGGAAATAAAGCCCTGGACATAGCCTGCGGTATGGGAAGACACAGCAAATACCTGGCTTCTCTGGGTTTTGAGGTCGATGCTTTGGATGTCAGTTCTTTAGCCATAGCGTCACTGCAGGATATTCCGCATATACATGCCAAAGAGGTGGATTTTGATGCATACATCCTACCAAAGAACCATTACGATCTCGTCATCTGTACCTTTTTTCTCAAAAGAGAACTTTTCCCTCAGATCATCAATGCGCTTAAGCCCGGCGGGATCTTGATCTATGAAACATTTGTCTATCATCCTCAGAATGAACAGGTGCCTTCAAAACGTTCTTATCTGCTGGAAGAAGGGGAGCTTGAAAATGCATTTAAAGCGCATTTAGAGCTGATAGAAAGTCGTGAATACTGGACTGAAACCATGAAAGGGTTTAAAATGAAAAAAGCTTCATTCGTGGGGAAAAAGAGTTAAATATAAGCCATCCCGAGAAGAAGGATGACAAAAAGAGAGATTGAATCAGTTGACCACCATGACTTTTGTTCCCGGTCGTACTTTAGAGAAAACAGTTTTTGCCACTTTGAACGGAAGTCTTACACAGCCATTGCTGCCTGGGTATCTTTTAATATACTTACTTGCATGCAAGCCGATTCCACCGCTTGTTAAACGCATCCAGTGGTGCATTGTGTGACCAACATATTTTGCTTTTGGCCCTCTGTATTTTCTTCTGTCTCCATGATAGACTTTTTTCCCGTTCCTATACATCTCACCAAATATATTTGATTTTTTAGCTGCAATTTTTTCCATGATCTTAAATGTACCAAGCGGTGTATGCTTATCTCTGTAGGTTTTTGTATTTGGCTCTAGTTTATGCTTTGCCCCTGTAGTACAAGGGGAAGAGAGTGCAACCTTTCCGTTGACCAACAGTTTTACTCTCTGTTCGCCTACATCTACTTTTAAAACGGTATTTCTACCGTTTGCTTTACTTAAGAGTTTATGATCTTTAAATACTTTGTAGCTCTTTCTTAGATTGGTATGTTTTGCAAAATCAGCATAACATCTGCTTGTAGCTGCGACTTTCTTTTTTGCATCTGTTTGTGAACTATGTGAAACTTTTGCAAGTTTGACATTTTTAGCAACTTTGTCGAGAGCGATTTTTGTTTTTTTGCCCACATATCCCTGGGCAGGTGAAACACCGTAATGTTTCTGGAACTTTTCAACAGCCAGTTTGGTTTTTTTACCCCATTTTCCGTCTGTTTTAAGATGGAGCTTTAAATGTTTATCTGCATTGAGTGCGATCTGCAGGTTTCTAACCTCTTGAAGATTATTTGCGCACTCCTGATTATCGAGCTTTTCACACATATCATCATAAGATATAAAATTACTTTTTGCAAGTCCAAGTGTAGAGAGCATAGCTATAGCCAGAAGCGTTTTGATGTATTTCATGTATTCTCCGAATTTTTTGATTGGGGATATTTTATCGGTTTAACATAAATTAAACATAAAAGTTTGCTTAGTTTGTCCTTAAAATTTAGCTTATTTAGTAAAATATTTAAAATAATAATGACGAAGCAAACCCAATAAGCCCGCCAAAAACACCACCCCAGACGACCAGCCACCCTAAATGTTCTTTAATAAGTTCCTGTACAAGTTCTTTTACCATTTTAGGCGTAAGCTCTTCAAGACGCCTGCTGATCAGTCCATCAACCGAGGCTATCATATCTTCACTCAGTGCCGAGTTTTGAATATGATGATCAAGTTGTGCTTTAAAAGCATCTGAAGAGACTATGGCGCTCACTGCTGCTTTAAGCTTGCGGGAAAAAGGCTCACGCAATCCGTCCAAAGCCTCTTCTCCGCCGAACATGGCAATGGCTCCGCCGAATTTGGATTCCATGACCGTCTTGGAGAGTGCATCAAAGGCAGGAGAGAAATCCGCCTGTTCTACCAAGGGGGAAAGGTTTATCTTCTGCTCTTCCTGCGCAAAGAATTTCCCCAACTGCTCTTTGGTAAAGAACTGCTTCATGATCATCTCTTTAATGGAGACTTTAAAGGTATCAAAATTTTTTTCTATTATACCGGAACCATACAGTAACGGCACTTTCTCAAAAAGCATATGGATAGCAAGCTGGTTGGTAGCCGCACCCGAGAATGCAAAGAGTCCCGTAAAGAGTACTGCATTATGGTACTGAAGCGGTACGGTGAATGACAGCCCTATAAGCAGCAGGGAAATTATATCGGTCATCAAAGATTTATTCATTCTTTCTCTCTGTTTTTTTGTGAATTTTAACATATTATTGTTTATTGGTTTGACAGAGGAGACTTCAGCCACACTTTGATTCAGAATGAGTTCTATTCCTGTACATGCGAAAATATCATGCAAAACATTATTTCTTTGAATCAAATATGTATCGCAATGAAATAAAACTCTGGTACGTGCAAAAATGGAACTTTAGTTACATATTCATTAACTAACATTATGTATAATATATCTAAACAAAATACAGGAGATGAAAATGTCAAACAAGATGAAAGAGAAATTGGATGTTATTCTTGAAATAAACAAAGCTAAAGAAAACCTTGGAATGATCAGTCTGCATGAGGTCAGAGAGTTGTTGATGGATGCAGGAGCGATCTTGCTTGATGTACGCCCGGCAGCAAAAGTCAGTGGTGAAAATGCACAGGAAGCAGGTATTGCCAATGCTTACTATACTCCCTACCCGGAATTTTCAAATTATGTCGATGAACTTCCGTCAGACCATACCAATCCGATCATTATTGCCTGTCTGAAAGGATGGTTCGCAAACCGTGTAATGGGATACCTGGAAATGATGGGCTATGAAAATGTCTATGTACTGGATACTAACATTGAAGATCTTATTGAAGTACATCATGCGCATGCAGACAAATAGCTGATGCTGCATACTCCGTATCTCCCGATACGGAATGCAGATGAAAATTCAAATAAGCAAAACTTTTCAACCTATTCCATTTTATTTACGGAACAACCAAACTAAAAAAACTACACCCAGTCCTACATTGACCCAACTGATCTGACCATTAAAAAGTTCTTTACCCATCCACTCCAAAAGTGTACCCAATTCTCTGCTTGGTGCCGATTGAGCCAACAGATTTATCTTGAAGTTTATCTCATCACTCCAGAAACAACTCATGATTTCGGGTACAAAAAAGACCAGCACCACACCCAGCACACCCCATATGCTTCTGTTCGGTTTCATCTGTTGCAGTTTTTCCTGGAATTGAGGGTTGTTCTTTAAGTTGTTCAGTTTTTGTTTCATGGGGGAATTATACCAAGATATAAAAATTAAAAATTTAGCTTAACAATATACCCTTAAGATCAGAAACTGATCTTACCGCATTACTATGATCAGTAAATCCCCAATCTACCATGATGTAGGGGATATTTGCTCGTTTGCTTGCCATCTCATCACGTGGACCGTCGCCAATAAAGAGTGACTTTTCTTTACTGTGATCCAATTCATCAAGAATTTTGTAGAGCATGTCCGGATGCGGTTTACCCCTGGGTACGTCATCATAACAGGCTATAGCATCGAAATGCTCATAAACATTAAGGTGTGTGAGTGATTCTATGGTAGAGCCTCTATAGGCATTGGTAGCAATAGCCAATGCGTGCCCCTGCTCTTTGAGACTTTCCAGCAGTTCCTTGATGCCCTCATAGAGTACGAGTTCCTTTTCATGGTTTCTCGTGTAATATTCGGAGAACCACCTCTCATGATCCGGCTCAAATGTTTTAGCATGATAAAACGTTTGTGCCGGATTAATGGTATGGTCGTTGACCAGGTTTAGGATGTGCTCTTGAGGCATCGGCTCAAAGCCCAGATTTTGACGTACATAGTTGATTGCATTGGCAATGGTAAGCGAAGAGTTGACCAGTGTTCCGTCCATGTCGAAGATGATCAGTTTTTGGCTCATTTATTGCTGCTGTTGTCTTTTCGGTTGATCTTCAGGTAGTAAGAGAGTCCGAGTATCAATGCTGTAATACCCACCAGCAGCTCCACTGCAAAGTGCAGCTGCTCAGGACTGGTCAGCGCGAACTTGAATACCAGCATCAATGCTTCAATAGAGAGTGCAATAATAATAGAACCCAAAAAGCGTACCATGGTCTGGTGCGAATCATCGGACTGTCCTTTTCTTTTCTCTTTTCCCAGCACCTCTTCCTCAAAGATAGCTTTGACCAGATCTATAATAGCCAAAGAGAGTGTGAGAAGAATGGTGGCCTTGAACATTTCATTAATATCAATATTGGTAAAATCAAAACCAAAACTCATAAAGCTTGTGACCCCTTTGACGAACAACAGTAATGCCACAAAAAACAATGAAAATGAGAATGCCGTATAGACAATACGGCTAAACGTCCCGAAGTTCGAATCAAACGAGCTTGGAGAGACCATTTTGAGAATGTTTGGTAAAGAAATATCTACACAGATGATACATAAAAGGTTGTCATGTGCATCATACAGAGGAAAAGAGGCTGTCACGACCAGTGTGTTACTCACAAGTGACGGGTAAGGGTCTGTGAGTATACAACGGTGTTCTTTAACTGTTCTGTAATAATAGGCTCTGTCACTCCGGTCATCTCCTTTGCCTATGCCATCAAGCTTCGGATTGGAAGAGATATTGTCGATGATCTGCATACCTTTGCCGTCTATCGCATAGATCGCCTCACTTTTGGGCAGTGCCTGTTTAAGGTTCTTGATCTTTTTTACAATATCATCAACCGTCATACCGCTCTCAAGACTCTGAGAGATATTACGGCTTAAAATATAACAGAGGTAAGCCCTGGCCTTGGTACGTATTTGTCCGTATTCCTGTATCTCTTTAACCGATACCATAACAGCTCCTTATATTATTTTTCCCAGAACATCCGTAAATGATACTTTTTGATTGATCGCTACTTCAGGAAAGATACTTCCTTTTTGGGAAAAAGTCAAGACAGTTGAACCCATCTCGAACCAACCGTAGAACTCTCCTCTTTCCACCCATAGATCCTTATACGTGTAATGGGCCGGTTCTCTTATCTCTGAGTTCGTTCTTACTTTTTCTTCAAAGGTAACGACCATTTGGCCCACGTTCAGTGCCGCTACAAGCACCAGTACATGTGTTCTGCCCTTCTCGTCCTCACACGCTATGACAACCCTTTCATTTTCAATGAACAGATCCACTTTATTGCGAAGCAGCGGGAAGTTCACCGGGTAATGCTTACCGGGAATGTGCGTCAAAGCATTGATCTTAAGACGCATTGGCATATGGTAACGATGGTAATCTTTAGGCGAAAGATAGAAATTAATGAACTCCCCTCCCTCTACTTCACTCACCTCAGTTCGATGATGCTCCCCGAAAAGTTTTTCTATAGAGTAACCCATACCTTTGATCTGGTACGCTTTCCCGTCTTCGATCGTTCCGGCATCGGTAATACGTGCATCTACACCGGAGATAAATACATTTTCATCCTCAGGTAATGCCCTGGGTGTCTCCAATGCCCTGGTAAAGAGTTTATTAAGCGTCGGATAAGAAGCAGGATCCCTGAATTCACGCATATCAAGGCCCATGAGCTTGACATAGCTACGGTTAATAAAATGCTGTATGAGCGGAGGAAATGCTTTTGAAGCGAATTTTCCAAAAACACCGGAGATAGCAGACGTAAAATGTTTTTTACTCATTGTTTTTCCCGGTAAAGTATTCCAGTGCATCTTCCATCAGTGAAATATGGTAATTTTCCTGATGGTTGATAAAGTCAAAGAACTTCGCCAACTCCGGGCTGTCTTTGGAAACAGCATCAGAGAGTTTTTTACACTCTTCTTTTGCAGCATACTCTTCAAATATGCCGTCCTTGAGGAACTGTACCACATCTTCTATCTGATAAAGCTCTTTCATTACCACACGAGGCACGGCAAGTATCCCCATTTTTGCACTCATTTCCCCAAAACTTTTAAGATGAAAGAAACTCTCATCGATGAGTATCTGAAAGATCCTGTTCAAATAGGCATCATTGCTGTGGGCCTTAAGATAATTGTATATCATAATAAGTTCATACTCTTTATAGGTCTCTTCAAACAAAAAGAGTGTCAATGCATCTGTGGCTTCCTGTGTCAACGCAATACCCGGAAATACACGCTCCATGCTAAATGCCGTGATCATCTCATCGTTCATATTGCTGATCACTTCTCTCATATAATGAATGTCGCTGGCTATTCTGGCATTCAGTTTCTTATCCGGAGAACTTAAAAGCTGCAGATCCACTTCATCCAGTCTTTTAATGATATTGTGCAAAAGGTCACTCAATCTTTCTACCTTTATCGCAATAGTATCTCTGTCATAATTGTATGACTCGTCTAATTCAATAAGTTCATTCTCAAGCCATGTAAAGTGTCTGAAAAGAATATCTGAAAAATCAAAAAGAACTTGTTTGCTCTGTGTTTTGCTCATAAATCCTGCCATCAGCATCTCCAGCCAGGCCTCATGTAGTTTTATCATTAATGTTTTCATTTTATTTCTCTTCCTCTTGTTTCATTTCTTCTTTGGGTACACAGCTATTGACCACTTTATAGGTAATGATAGGGTAGTCCGGGTCCCCTTGCCGTTTTTCATATGTGTCTACCGCTGCCTTAATGGCTAAAGCTACCATCTCTGAACAGGCTGCATCTTCGGACGGAAGCCTGTCCAGCAGTTTCATGGTTGCATCTATCAGGTTCCTTACACCATTGAAGTTAAGGTCTTTTGCCTCTTCTGTGAGCATTGAACCTGCCACTACTGTTGTGGTACAGCCAATGGCCTGAAAACGTATGTCCTCAACATAGGGTTGATCTTCATCCTTCCCAACCTTTAGATAAATAGCGACTTTCTCACCGTTCTCAGGGTTTTTCCCTATGCCCTGAACATCGGCACTTTCCAAAGTACCGTAATTTTTGGGATTCATCATATGCTCTATCAGCTGTGCATCCATATTCATATAGAGTGCTCCTCATTGTTTATTGGGATAATTATACCTTTTTATATTTAGACCCCAATAGATATAAATCAAAAATTAGATATGATTTGACTGAATATAGGGTCGGCTAAAGCCAACCCTGCACAAGGATTTGAAAAAATGGCTGAATACGTACTGTTCGACACAGAGACTACAGGAAATCAGGAAGAAGACCGCATTATACAGGTAGGTGCTCTGGTAGTGCACTCCAAAGACAACATTGAAGTTTTTGACGAGCTCTGTTCAAGTACTGTACCCATCAGCATAGAAGCGATGGAAGTACACAATATCACGCCTGAGATCATAGCCGACAAAGCCCCCTTCTCTGAGACAAAATTCGCACAGAAGATCAATGAACTGAACCAAAAAGAGAACTACCTCATTGCCCATAATATCGGTTTTGACCTGGGTATGCTGGAAAAAGAGGGTTTTGTGAACCACTATACGCTCATAGACACAGTACGCTGTGCAAGGCACCTGATCCCCAACGCACCCTACCATAGACTTCAATACCTCCGTTACAGCCTTGGACTCTACAAAACTGAACAGGAAGAAGCCGACAAGCTGGGCATCACCATCAAAGCCCATGATGCCATAGGCGATGTGCTGGTCATGAAACTTCTGCTTTCAAAACTGGTTGCATTTACACAGGAAAACTTCCCGGGACTGAACCCCATGCAAAAAATGGCAGAACTCACCCAAACACCTGTGATGATAAAAACATTTAAGTTCGGGAAATACAAGGACAGGGATATAGAAGAAATAGCTATGGAAGATGCCGGCTATCTGAAATGGATGCGAAACAACCTGGAGTTGGATGAAGATATGATGTTTACTTTGGATCACTATTTGGGGTGATTACATATCCAAAGGACTTGCCACCCTGCCCTTGAGGAAAAATCGTATCTTGTCACGAACAATATCTAACAACTTTTTCTTTACTTCCATAATATACTCCTCAAAATAGTAGGACATATGTCCTACTATTGTCCAAAATAAACAAATAGAGGAACACTTTGTCCAAATATTGGCGTATATCCAACTAAAAGGACATAAGCAATTTTTATGATTATAGAATTTTTCAAAAGAAAGTGTTAATAATATGTCAAATTGCCATATTTTTAGCAATAGCAAGACATTTTTGATATACTACTAATATGAAAAATAAGGCAATAGTGGGACAAAGTGTTCCCCTAATAAATAGTTATGTGACAAGGTGATTTATGAAAATTGAAACTGTTGATATATCAAAATTTAGGTCAATTGAAAATGGAAACTTTAATTTTAATGAGATAACTGCAGTTGTTG
>JANTHR010000042.1 GCA_024762315.1 Sulfurovum sp. | reverse complement strand
TTTGTTTATCAAATTGAAGTATGGGTATTTTATCAAAGATGGGCAGGAACCAGAGAATCAGAGAGATTAATTTATTGATTTTACATAATTGTTATTAACAATAGTGAAATCATTAGGATAGTTTTCTAATACTTTTTTTAGTGAAGTATAAGTAAAAGATGGATTATTATTTTTAAGATATTTCCCCATTTGTCCTAAAGATACATATGGTTTATTTTCAACTTTAGAATGTCTTAAAGCATTAAGTAGTATATTTTTTTCACTATTACTAGTATTAACTTTAGGCACAATACTTTTTTGTTCAATATTTATATAATCTTTATTAATCATATTTTTTTCTATCATAAGTTCGTAGAAAAGATCACATATATGAACATCTTCATCTTGTATATTGCAACTATCCTGAGTACCTTTATCAGCTATTGTATTTATTTCTCTAGGTATCCAGTAATTGATATATTTAAAATTGAACATAATTCTTTAATTTTTGTATGTATAGTAGCACTATAATTATCACATAAAATATGTATCTTTTTATCTTGAATATTAAGTTTTTTTGCATAAAGATATCCATAAACGATTGCATATCGTTCTGAAAAAGAACTTGATGTAGGTAGTGTGGTATTTAATGTATCAATTCTGTTTTCATCCACATCATATAAACATATTTTTGATTCTTTGGTTTTATTATAAAAACTAGCATCTACATACAAAATTCTTCTTGATGGTCTAATTTTATTTTCTGTCACCATGTATTTCCTTAATAGCAAAAGTATACCAAAAGCAACTTACATCCTCTTCTTCACCCTAGCCGTAGCCACCGCCTCCAAAGGATCATCAGGCCAATAATGCTTCTTATACTTCCCTCTCAACTCCTTCTTCACTTCATCATAGGTATTTGCCCAGAAGCTAGCCAAATCTTGGGTGACTTGCATGGGTCTGTGGGCTGGGGAGAGTAGGTGTAGCATGAGTTTTACTTTGCCATTTAGCACCGATGGTGTCTCTTTGGTGCCGAACATCTCTTGTAGACGTACGGCTAAGATGGGCTGTGCAGGGTTGGCGTAGTCTATGGCTATGTTGGAGCCTGAGGCGACTTTCAGTTTGGCTGGTGCTAGTTGGTCTAGGGTTTGGGTTTGGTCGTAGTTCAGTTGCCCTAGAAGTATGTTGTGCAGGTCTAAACCTTTAAGCCCTCGTATGGAGTTGATGCCTTGTGTGTATGGCGCTAGCCATTCGTCCATGTTTTCCAGTAAATAGTCATCTGAAAAGTCAGGAAATGCCACGCCATGATGGTTAAGAAAATTCACTCTACTTTTAAGTGCCAATGCCTCTTTACTCCAATTGAGTGTCTCTAACCCTAAGGCTTCCAACTCCTCTAAAAGTAGGTCTGTGACTTCTTCATTATCGCTAGATTTGAAAGGCTTTTCGGAGAGTACGATGCTTCCTAGTCGCTTGACAAGACGTACTTCTACACGTTGTTCTTGATCGTTCCAGTCTAGTTCTTCCTCTTCTCTTATCTGCTGTGTTACATAGGTCTCTAACTGTGCTTGTGTAATGGCTATGGCTTTGTAGATGCTTGCATGGGTGGCTTTGGCATCTAGGTCTGCTATGACAAGGAATCGTTCTTGGTTTAGGGTGTCATCGGCTTGGAGTTTGGCACCTTTACCGTTACTGAGAAGATAGGTAGAAGTGTTGCCATGGCGTTGTTTGGCGATGCGTTCTGGGTAAGCGTAGGCTAGCAGTACACCTAGCAGTTCACTGTTTAGGGTGGTTTTTTGTTTGGATTCTATGCGTTTGGCATTGGCTAAAAGGTAGTGGCATTGCTTGATGTTTACGCCTTGCATGCCTAGGTTTTTCTTATTTGCCACACGGTGTAGTGCTTCTACTCTCTCACCTAAGTCCACACTTCTATACTGTGCGCTAAAGATGTCTTTTTCTGTAAGGAGTGACGCAAGTAAAGAAGCCTCATAGCTCAGGTTTAGCTCTCTAGCTTTTAGCATCATATGTGAGAGTCTTGGGTGCAAACCAAACTGACTCATGGCCTTGCCATGTGGGGTGATGATACCTCTGCCATCTACCGCACCTAACTGTGTCAATAGTCCTTTGGCATGGGTGACGGCTGTGGCGGAGGGTGTGTCTAGCCATGTGAGGCTTTTGATGTCATCATTCCCCCAAAGGGCAAGTTCTAAGACAAGTTGCGTGAGATCGGTTTGGAGTATCTCTGGGGTGTCATGTTTTAGGAGTATTTTGGACCTATGCCAAAGGTGGTAGGCTTTTCCTGCACTCAGTCTTCCTGCACGTCCTGCACGTTGCGTAGCTGCATCTTGGGAAATGAAGTGTCGCTCCAGGGTGTTCATGCCTGAGAAGGGGTTAAAGACAGAGACATTTTGAAGCCCTGAGTCCACAACAATTTTGATGCCCTCTATGGTAAGAGAAGTTTGGGCGATGTTGGTAGAGAGTACGACTTTTCTCTTGCCCTTTGGCGGTGCTTTAATGGCTCTGTCCTGCGCTTCTTTGCTTAGGTTGCCATAAAGCGTGGAGATAAAAATATCTTGATAGCTTTGCTCTACTAAGAGCTTCTCAACAGATTTTATCTCCCGCACACCTGGTAAAAACACCAAGATGTTTCCCTCTTCTTCCTCTAGCAGTTTACAAACACGTTTGGCGATATAAAAAGGTAACTCTTTTTTGCTAGGCTGTGGTGTCGTAGGGTCTAGGTAAAACCGCTCCACAGGATACGCCCGACCTTCACTCTGGACAATGGGAGCCTCTAACATGGTAGAGATAGCCTCTGTGTTGAGTGTGGCAGACATGATGAGCAACTTTAAATCCTCACGAAGTACACTCTGTGACTCTAGGGCTAAAGCCAAAGAAAGGTCAGCATGCAGTGAGCGCTCATGGTACTCATCGAAGATGATGAGGGCTACATTTTCCAGGCCAGGGTCAGCCTGGAGTTTGCGGGTGAGTATCCCCTCTGTGACGATGAGTATCTTGGTTTTGTTGCTCTTCACAGCGTCCATCTTGATCTGGTAGCCTATGCGTTCTCCTACCTTTTCGCCCAACATTTCGGCCATACGTGTTGCACTTGCACGAACAGCCAAACGTCTAGGTTCCAGCATGATGATCTGTTTGCCTTCTAACCATGGTTCATCGAGTAGTGCCAAGGGTAAAGCGGTGGTTTTACCTGCACCCGGAGGTGCCTGGAGGACTACTGTGCTGTGGGTTTGAAGTTTTGTCTTGACTTCGGGTAGGACATGGGTGATAGGTAGGGTATGCATAGGTGAAAGTATACTGAAATTTTGTTAGTATTTTAGGTACAATCATGTATGCGAACTATGAAAAAATATTTAGAAGTCATAGAAGCAGTAAATTATCATGAGGTGGAAGTCTCTTAGATATATTTAGAGGATGATACTATGGGTAAGGTATTTATTTATGCTGTTGGTTGGTTAGGATTGGTCTTGCTTGCTATCGGCAATGGTGCATTACGTGAAAAAACCTATGGCATACACGTAAGTGAACTTTTGGCACATCAGCTTTCTACACTTACAGGGCTTGTACTTTTTGGAATATACATTTATTTTTTTACGGGCATTTTTAGACTGGAGTCTGCCAAACAAGCGTTGCTTATCGGTCTTATGTGGGTGATCATGACGATCGTGTTCGAGTTTGTTTTTGGACATTATGTGATGGGGCATTCCTGGCAGAGATTATTAGATGATTATAATCTGTTAAAAGGTCGAGTTTGGATCTTTATCTTGATAGCTACGCTGTTTTACCCTTATCTTTTTTTCAAAATACGTTCGTAGAAGAGTTTTTTTTGCTTGCTACCCAGCATAAATCCTACCGTTTCTATGCATCATATTAACTCTTTGAACTTTATCTTTTGTTTTCATTATAAAACCTCCTATAGAAAACATTTTATAAGGTTTTCTATGGGAGGGTACATATTTATAGCCCACAAACGTCGTTACAGTGGATAACCTTATAAAATATGTTAGATTATAAGGTTTCGCTTCAACTGATATTTTTCTCATCTCTTTTTTCTTTAAAAGGAGGGAAAAATAGAGCAAGTGGTTGTTTGAGTACTTCTTTGGCAAAGAGCCTGAGAAAAGAGAACAGATTACCGAAGTAAGAGTCCCTTGAAAGAAGAGATACTTTAAGTGCCAGAATAAAGCTCACAGATAGATTGACCAAACCAATGAGAAGCACAAAAAGCAAAAAAAGCATAAAATCAGCCGTCGAAATATCTACATGCATACTACTGTAACCCAAATATGCAGTAGAAAAAGCAACATGACTGATATCAACTTCTAGATCAAACAGATACCCTATATATGGTGTTATTCCCAATAATACACCAAAAAAGAAGTTTCCTGCTATTGCACCATGGTGATCATGCAGATAGTTTGCCAGCTTTTTTCTACTTTGATCTTTCATAATATTTTTCAACAAAGGGTGATAAAAGTATCTCTCACGAAGTTCCAAAAGATTGGCCCGGTTATCAAAATAGCCTGCAATCAACCCAGAACAGAAGAGCCAGACACCCGCGATTGTTGCATACATCAACGCCGGATATGGTTCCAGCCCAAGCAGATAATACTCTGCCTCTTCAGAAGAAAGAAGCGTGTTTCCCCCGCTTATCACGGTATAGGCTATTCCCCATGCCACCAGCAATGCAAACGTCACATTTCCAAGGACTGCGGCAAACTGTGAACGGCTCACCTGCATGAAAAGTGCTACTAGTTTTTTCTGGTTTGCCCGCCGATTTTCTCCCTTTTCAATCGCTTTTGCAAAAGTAGATGCTGTCATGGCAGGTTGTTTCGTTGCAATAGTAAAACCCAATAGATGAATTAGCACAAAACCCAATCCATAGTTCAAACTTGATAGTATCGTCTCTACTCCTTCAGTCAAACCTGCTTGTAAGATATTGATCTTGATGAGTGCCATAATGGCAATGACAATTCCTGCGCCGCTTGCACTGAAAAACATTTTGATATATTTCTGCATAGTGTCTGTGATATAGTGTTCTCCATGTGCACTTGTATTGTTCGTAACACTTTTTGCCAAGACTCGTATACCTTGCTGATAGATCTCATATAACGAATTTTTGGTTGCGTTTTTTGTCACCAACTCTTTAAAGAGCTTCGTAAAAACAAGGTAGGATTCGGGAGTATCAAATTTCTTGATAAGTACCAATATCTCTTCAGCCCTCTGCACCATCTGTCCTATACGCTCTAGCTCATAAGTAAGGACTATCGAAATCCCTCTGTTAACAGATCTTTTCTTCAGATGATTTACCTGATCTTTACATTGTTTTATAAGCACATGTATATGGCGCATATCAAGGGCTGCTGATGTCAGATCGATATATTCCTCCTGAATCTTATGGACAAGGTCATTGATATCACGATGTAAGGCAATAAATGCAGAGTCCCTATTAAGAAGTGTATTGTCAAGTCGGATGAAATTATCATCGAACTCTTCAGAAGCTATCTTTACAGAGAGCATTTCTGCAGCATACAGCAGTTCTGAAAAGAGATGGTCTTTCATTTCTTTCTGATAGGTATCGCTCGAGAAAATAGAAGAAAAAAAAGCGATCCATTCCTCATCTCCTATCACATTGATCCACAAAGGATCTTCTTTTTTATGAAACAGGACAGCAAAGATATATCTAAAGTCACCTTGCTTGGGAGGACTCGGAAGAAACTTATTATAAAAACGTTTACTCAACTCATGACGAAACCCATTGTGGGATAATATACCTAGGTTTACAATATTGATTGAGATTTTTGAATCGATCAGCAGAAGGTTTATTTCATCAGAAATCTTTTCAGTCACATGATCTTTTTGCTGAAAATAATTGATAATTTGGTGCATTCTTTCTAAGGTAGTCTCTATTTCTTTAGGATACGATGGTCTTATGAATGCAATAATATAACGGAGTTTATCTATAATATTGATCTCATCATTATTCAACTTGTTTTGCAGTTGTACAATTTCTTCTTTCATAAAACAGCTCCTTAAGCTCTGATTCTACTGTTCCTTTCTTAAAGTCATCTACTACGAAACTACTTGCAAATTCAATCATGGAAACAATAATTAGGTGATATTATAGCAGGGATAGTTAACCTAATAATACTGAACTAACTATAGATAGTTTTTCAGTAATTACATCTCAACATAAAGATCAAAAACGTATGTTCTATATAAATAAACGGATTGAGTATGATACAGAAGTGGGGTGGAAAATAATAAATAAGTCAAGGGGTAATTTTTGAAGGTAAAGACAAACTAATAATAGAAAACCTTATAAAATATATAGATTCATAAGGTTTCTAGCCCTGTTTCACCTCTAAAACTTTGTACCATAGGGCATTAAATTTTAGCATCTTTGTTGGAACTGACAAAATGTAAAATTTATTTCCTATTGTTCGCATATAACGTTGCTGAAATGAAGAGTGAAAACACAGAAACTATCAGAAACAACCCCTGTATGCCATAGGCAGAGACAATGGGCTCGAAGAGCAGGGGGGAGGAGAATTGACCCAGAAAAAAGCTGGATGTAAGGATACCTGAGGCTTTTCCACGTCTGCTTGGAGGTACTTTAGAGAGAAACCATGCGTTGGTGTTGACGAGCAAAAGTCCAAATGCCATCCCTATGGGTATGGTAGAAAAGTAAAGCTGGGCTATGCTGGAGGCCTGGGAGATAATGAAAAGTCCCAGTGCAAAGAGCATGAAGGTTACCGCGTAGATCTTCATGTAGCTCAGTCTGGCTTTTATCTTCGCGTACTGCATGGATGTGAGGGCGTTGAAGGTCATGGCCGTGGCGATGACAAAGCCTATGCTTTTTGGCTCTCCTCCCAATGTATTGACGATGAGGTAGGGGAGTTGTGTGGGAAGCATATAAAAGAGTACCATGACAAAAAAGGCAGTAATATAAACAGGTAAAAGTTTTGTTTCCAGTTCCGGATCATCGCTGTGTTTATGTTTTTCGGGTTCATAGAGTGATCTCAGCAAAAAAGGCAAAAAGAGCAAGGGGATGAAGTAAATGGCAAAAGGGTAAGACCAGTGTATCTGTGCCAGCAGTCCGCCGGAGGTGATAAACAGTATGCCTCCCAGCGCTACTGCCAAGCCCTGTTTCGACATAAACCTGTGGCGTGCCTTTTCTTCAAAATAGTCACCTATGAGTGCAGTCAAACTTGTCATAATGAGCGCTACAGCAAACCCAAGTACCGCACGTCCTGCCAAAATGGCATAAAAATCATGCAGGTAAAAGCCTGAACTACCGCCAATCACAAAGAGTGTGATACCCGTATAAAGTGGCTTCAAACGTCCAAACCTGTCGACAATGTGCCCTGCAAAGGGTGCAAAAAGAGCGATGATGACGGAAGGAAGGGTGAGCATAAGCTTAGAGAGGAACTCGATGTGGGGAATATCTGAGAAGGTATGGCTGATGAGAGGCAGAGAAGAGACTACCGTGATACCGGACATCACTCCAAGTGTAGCTATGAGCAAGAGTGATATTTGTATGTTTTTAGTGATTTTATTTGTCATGGTTTCGTTTTTTAATGTATCATAGCACAATAAGGACTAAACTATGGCAGAAACCCACACCTTCACCTCTACACTTACCAAACTCCAAGCATGGACGATAGCGCCGTTACCCAAAAGTTTCGTCATAGAAGCTGTACAGCCTTTCGGACGTACGCCTGTCATCGCTACACTCAACGGTAAAGAGTGGAAAACATCACTCTGGACAGAGAGGAGTGGAGAGACGATGATAGCTGTGCCTAAAAAAGTACGAGGGAAGTTAGAAGAGGGTGATGAAGTAGAAATAAGCTTTGTGTATGATTATGAGCGGTTTTAGAAAATAACATTTTCACAGTAGAGGCTTATAAAAAGGTGTTGACATCAGCAAGTGCACATACTAATTTCAGCAATACTATCGCATAATTCGGGATGAAACAAAACACAGCATTAAACATACTAAAATCAGGCAAAAATCTCTTCTTAACAGGTTTACACTAGGAATAAATGATGACCTTTGCCAAACAGATCCTGGATTTTTACTTCTCGCTGCCCAGAGAGATGGCTTTGCCAAACGGTGTTGATACTATCTACCCTTTTGAGAATACCCAAACCAAAGAGCTCATGCAATACTTCTTTTACAAGTATTATGATGACACAAAGCCTCGCACCTATCTTATAGGTATCAATCCTGGAAGGCTTGGGTCTGGGGTGACAGGTGTAGGTTTTGCTGACGCGTATCATTTGGAAAAGTACTGTGGCATACCAAACAGCTTTGATAAACGTATAGAAATCTCTGCGAGCTTTATGTTTGAAGTCATAGAAGCGTATGGTGGAGTAGAGAAGTTTTATGCAGATTTTTTCTTTACCACAGTGATGCCTCTTGGACTTTTAAAAGATGGAAAGAATTATAACTATTATGATGACAAAGAGACGGAGTTGGCTTTAGAACCGTTCATTACGCAGACACTGCTTAAGCAGATGTCATTTCCTGGTGCCAAGCCAAATATCATCTGTGTGGGTACAGGTAAAAATCTGAAATACTTACAGGCATTTAATCAAAAGCATCACTGTTTTGAAAGCATAGAGGTTGTACCTCACCCCCGTTGGGTGATGCAGTATCGGCGTAAAGAGAAAGAAAAGTATATACAGAATTATCTTGATGTACTAAGAGCATCGCATACGTTATGACATAGCGGAACACAGTAATAATTAATCGCAAAACGCTTGCTTAGAAAAAAACAGATAAGTCGTACCTAAAAAAGTAAACTCCAAATAATACGCATGAAGCATCAGCCTTAAGCCCCTGTGGTTTTGACACGTTGACTATGTTCTACCTTTTCACCTTCTATCACATCATAGTGTTTAAGTATATAGGGCAATGGTTACTCCCTATCTACTTTACCACGTAAGCGTTTGTTATGGGCATGTTTTTTCTTAGATAGCAGTCGTCTGTTGACAGAACCTTTTGTGGGCTTGGTGGGGACACGCTTTTTTTGTGTAACGTTCACACTTTTTATAAGTGCTGTCAAACGCTCCAGAGCCTCACTTCTGTTTTGCTCTTGGCTACGGTGCAGTTGTGATTTGATGACGATGATGCCTTCTTTGGTAATGCGCTTATCTTTGAGTGCAAGGAGTTTTTCTTTGTAAAACTCTGGCAGAGAGGAAGCAGCGATGTTAAAACGCAGGTGTATCGCCACTGATGTCTTGTTAACCTTTTGCCCACCAGAACCCTGTGCTCTTATGGCTTCAAAGACGATTTCATTTTCATCGAGAGATACATTGTTTGATATGTATAGCACGCGAACTCCTTTTATTAGTCAAATTATATCTGATTATTGGTATATTATTTGGAGGTTTGGTAGATTTTCGCTAGTATGCTGCTTTACATAAATAGAGGAAACACAAATGGGAATTTTTGCTTTACAATCACTTGTGGGAGGTTTTTTAGATGAAGATCTAAAAAATTTCAATAAAGTTTTTGATGATTGGTGTGTACAGTTTGAGAGCATAGAAGATGCTCAGCTTATACTGGAAAGCCTTGAAAAAAATGACCAGATTAAGATTGTTGAGATCACACCGCTAAGTTATCCGAAATACTTCTTCCCAAAACTACAAGGCATCATCCACGCCACACGAGAATATGAAGGAAACATCATCTGCATCGTCGAGCCACAAATGGGTATGAGTTTTCGCATCGCCATATGTGACATGCAAACCAAAAATGTAAGAGTCCTTGGTACACGCTATAAGAGTGCATTCAGTGCCGAAGGTGCATTTGCCAATCTATCTTTTACATTGTAAAATGAGCGCTAAGTCATAGAAGCCTATCCTCAGCATAGGGTTGCTAAAGTGTTGGCTATGAACTGCATATTATTACCCCCAAATACCAGTATCATCAGTGAACCAACGCAAGTTAAACATGTCAAAGAGGTACTCAAAGCTCAAGTAGGAGATAGCCTTACCATTGCCCAGATGGGTGGAAACATAGGCAAGGCGACTATCACTCAGATGACTAACAATGAAGTACATCTCACTGATGTAACACTAGATAAAAAACCACCAGCTAAACTTGATTTGACCGTTGTGCTTGCTTTACCACGTCCAAAGGTATTGCGTAGGTTGATTATGGATATGACATCGCTTGGTGTCAATAAGCTGATTATTGTAAACAGTTACCGTACGCAAAAAAGTTACTGGCAAAGCCCATTGCTGGAGCACATAGACGAGTTTGTTTTTGAAGGTTTACAACAAGCTATAGACACCGTGCCACTCGTTGTAGAGTTAAAAAAACGTTTTAAGCCATTTGTAGAAGATGAATTTCCTGCTCTAGTAGGTAATGCAGTCATTGCTCACCCTTATGCATCACAATCTTGGAAAAATTATCTTGATGTTGCCAAGTCCAAGAGTAACTATAAAGAGTCCATGCCAAAAGTACTATGTATCGGAGCAGAAGGCGGCTGGATAGACTACGAAGTGGACTTACTTTGCAAGCACGGGTGTACAGCCGTGAGTTTAGGAGAGAGGATTTTACGCACTGAAACGGTGGTGAATGTGTTACTAGGGCATTGGTTAGAGGTTCCCTTTAGGAATTAAAAAAGAAGGTTTGTCTGTCCTAGAGAAATTTTTTCTTCGTTGAGTGTTACTCTCAATTTGGTTTTTGCTCCACCCATACCTACCTTTTGAGCGTGTGACGACCTTTGGGTTTGTGAAGTTTTATGTTCATAAAATGAGTATATCCAAATATGGATGTGAGCTTTATCTTCTTTTTTTTAAAGTGTAACACTGGTTATTTGAATTTTAGCAAGATATAATTTGTGCATGAAAAAAATATTATTTATACTGATACATATAACATTTTTATTTGCCAGTGCACCTGATTCTCGATTGAAGGCGTATCAAGAAAGATACACTTTTTGTCATGGTAAGACAGACTATCAGATAGCACAATGTCTACTCAATGGTAGTATAAACCGCTCTCGTGTCAGAGGAGATAGGTCGGTATATAGAACTGTCAGTAAGAGTCAAATAAAGCAAGCGCTAAGTCATGGTGATATCTATGATAATATCTTAAATCTTCTTCCTCACACTAAACGATATATATGGCTTGAAGAGTATCTTGATTATCTATATGATATCAGAACAGAATATTTCCCCCCGAAATTTAGAGGGAATAACGCAGAAGATATCATACGAATAAAAAGAATATTTAATCTTTTGCAAAATGCAAGACTCGTAGAGAATGCAGACTATACCTATGCCTTTGAAGATGAACTGATCGAGTACCAAAGAAGACATGGCTTGAAAATGGATGGTAAGATAGGACCAAGGACCAAAAGAATATTAAAGCAATCTATCACAAGCATTATACTAAAGGTAAAAAAGAATTTGGAATGGGAGAGAATTTCCAGTATCAAAGGTTCCAATTATATTTTAGTGAATATCCCCGAGTTTTGGCTTCATTGTTATGACTACGGAGAAGCTGTTTTAAGCATGAAGGTAATCGTGGGAAAAAATAAATTGAGAACCCCTATGCTTAACCGAACCATGCAATATATCGTGATAAACCCAAGATGGAATGTCCCATCCTCAATCTATAATAAAGAGTATGCGCATAAGTCAGAAAGTTATTTAAAAGCACACGGATTTGCATACAACAGTGAAGGAAGACTCTATCAAAAGCCAGGCAGAAACAATGCCTTGGGAGTAGTAAAGTTTTTATTTCCCAATCCTTACAAGGTATATATGCATGATACACCTATAAAATCACTCTTCCATAAAACAGTACGAACATTTTCACACGGGTGTATCAGACTGGAAAAACCCTTGGACTTGCTAAACTATTTAGGCTATGAGTATACTACAGATGAAAACAAATGGATCACGCTTTCAAATCGAATACCGGTGCACGTGGAGTATCATACCGTCTGGATTGATGATGATGGTATCGTCCAGTTTAGAAATGATATCTATGGGTATGAAAGAACATTGTTTCATTAGTCTTATAATAGTATTTGAAAGCAGCTAGAAAAGTTTAGTTGGTATGCTAATAGCAATCAAACTTTTGTTAAAATATTCTATATTACTTTACAAATGGATACAATAACTTTTAAAGAAGAGGGGTTTATGTTTGAAATAGCAGAATATATTGGGATCATCGCTTTTGCCATGAGTGGATTTTTTGTAGCTGCACGTAACCACCTTGATCTTCTTGGAACACTTATCTCTGTCTTTCTGACAGCTTTTGGCGGTGGTGTGATGCGGGATGTGATCGTCAACAAAACCCCTTATACCTTCTCCCATAATGCTCCGGCGATCATTGTCTTTACCCTCATGCTGCTGATGATCCTGTTCAGGCTGCACAGGAAAGAAAGTATTGAAAATAAACTATGGTTCATTCTCAGTGATTCGATCGGTCTGGTCTCTTTCAGTATTGGAGGCGCGTTGATCGCTTTGGAAGCAGGGCTCAATATGACAGGCGTGCTTGCCTTGTCATTTGTTACGGCAGTTGGCGGCGGGATCGCCAGGGATGTCATTATCAATGAAGTACCTTTTGTTTTTAAAACAGGGTTTTACGGGACCATTTCTCTTCTGGTGGGTGTTGTGATATATTTGCTTGAGACGTTTAGCCTAACGGGCTTTTATCCTATAGCTATGGTCTTTGTGTCAGGTGTCGGGCTAAGGATGATGGCATACTATAAAAAATGGTCAGTACCGCTTATTTAGATTCTTTTTAATTATTTGCACTTATGACCACCTATATCCTATATTGATGAACCAAATCCATTTTAAAATTAAATAGAATGCTTTTATTGATTATTTGATTCGTTCAGGATATAATAGAGGTAAGATGCTACTTTTTTAAAGGAGTCCGGTATGCCATCCTATCATGTAGAACGTTCCATTTCCATTCACGCCCCGCTTCAAAAAGTAAAAGATACCCTGAGAGATTTTAAACAATGGCCCAAATGGTCCCCCTGGATCATCATGGAGCCTGATGCCACGTTAGCCTACAGTGACAGGCAGGGACAGGTAGGTGCGACCTATGGATGGTCAGGCACACTGGTGGGTGCAGGAAGTATGGAATTGATGGAAGTGAATGATAGGCATCTAACAATGCAGATCGTTTTTGTTAAACCTTTTCGTTCTACTGTAAGTATAGGATTTGATTTGGATGAAGAAGGCGAATTTGCAAAAGTTACTTGGCATATGGATGGCCGTTTACCTTTTTTTATGTTCTGGATGACAGAGAAGATGAAGACATATATTGGAATGGATTATGAACGTGGCCTTTCTATGTTAAAAGAATACCTAGAGACAGGTGCGGTGGCTTCATATGTCATCATTGAAGGCGTGGTACCGATGAAAGAACAGCACTACGTGGGTATCCCTAATACCTGTGCCATCAAAGAGCTTGGTGAAGTGATGAAAAAAGATTTTGAAACACTTGATGCATTTATGGAAGAGAAAGGGCTTTCCAGGGAAAGAGTACCGTTTAGCATCTATAATACATTTGATATGTTGAAAAAAGAATCGAATTACATTGCATGTATACCCCTGGATGAAGATGTGGAAATACAAGAAGGATGGGTACGCGGGACGGTAGAAAAAAGAGACGCACTAAAGACCATCCATACGGGGCGTTACTTGCATTTGGGAAATGCGTGGAGTACTGCAATGCGTTTTTCTCGCCTAAAAAAGATAAGAACGACCAAAATGCCTGTAGGGTATGAGTATTACCCAAACAACCCCTATGATACCCCTGAAGAGGAACTTGTTACAGAGGTATTCTTACCGTTAAAGTAATGTTTACCTGATAAATTCAACGACTTCATTAAAAGGAAGTCTTAGCTGGGCAGATTGTTCTTTTACCCTGTATCCAAGCGGCAGAAGTACCGAAACCTGCCATTTCCTGCCATCAAGTTCCAATATCTCCTCTACTTTCACCTTTTCATACCCCTCTATGGGACAAGAGTCAATGCCTATATATGCAGCTGCCGTCATCATGTTGCCCAATGCAATGTAGGTTTGTCTGGCTGTCCAGCAATAGATATTTTCATCTGAGCTGAGCGTTTGGGCCAAATGTTTACTGTAAAGATCGATATAGCCGTTTATCTGTTCTTGTGAAAGATGACGCCTGTTAAAACGTTTTGCAGGAATACTGGAATCGGGTTTTACATTTTCTATGGCTGCCAAAATAACGACTAAATGAGAACATGAGGTGATCTGTATCTGATTCCAACATGCAGGACGCAGTTTGGCTTTGAGTGCTTCATCGGTAATGACCAGGAACTTCCAGGGCTCCATACCGAAAGAGGAGGGCGATTTCCTTCCGGCTTCCAGAATATAGTGCATCTCTTCTTCATTTATTTTTTTATTTTCGTCAAATATTTTACAGGCATGTCTGAAATCCATTGCTTGAGTGAAATCGTTTTGCATACTAATGTTCTCCTCTTGTTTCATTTTCTATCCATTCAAAGTAGGATGTATTACCACCTTGTAAGGGTACCATAATTATTTCCGGCACCTCATAAGTGTGAAGCGCTTCTATCTCTTGTTTGATCCGCGCAAAAAGTGACCGTTTTGTTTTCATCTGTAGTAATATCTCTTGAGATACTGTGATCTCTCCCTGCCATCTGAAGGTACTCTGTATGGTTGAAGCCTGTATGCATGCAGCAAGATGCTTTTGAAGCAATGATCGGGTTATGCTATCGGCATTTTCCTGAGTCTCTGTTGTTGTAGTGATAATGCAATAATCAGAGGGTTCCATTCTCTGCCTTTTCTATGAGATCTTCTACGCATGCCTCGATCATGGTATAGACATTTTCTATATTTTCATCAAAGGTGTCAAAAAAGTAAGGGTCAGGCACATCAGCACCTAAATAATCGGCAAATTCGCCTAAAAGATATACATTGGTAAAGCCAAGAGTCTCTAATTTCTTTTTATTCTTCGCATCCATTGCGACAACATGATCAAACTTATCTTTATCGGTTATTTTTACCTGTCTTGCCCGAAGTTTGGAAATATCTACATGATGCATTTTGGCTATTTTTATGGAGTCGGCACAAGGGACTTCTCCTTCATGCCAACTGCTTATACCTGCCGAGTCTATTTCTAATGCCAAGTTCTTCCTTTTGGAGATTTCTCTGGCAATACCTTCCGCGAGGGGACTGCGGCAGATATTGCCCACGCAGACAAACAAGATTTTAAGTTTTGACATTTTTTACCTTTTATCTTTACTAAAAAAAATTATGGTTACAATAGCAAAAAAATTTGGATAGCTTGATGAAAAATATTTTTATTGTATGGTTCGTTCTTACTTTTGCATTACAAGCTAAAGATTATACGAACAATGCTGATACTGCGATGTTTATTGATGAGATCAGCAAAGCATACGGATTAAAAAGAGCATATCTTGAAAGACTTTTTTCGGATGTAAAAATACAAAAGCGTCCACTTTCTTTCTTTCGCCCGAGAAAAAAAACAAAAAGAACACCCCAACAGATAGAAAGACTCAAAAAGCTCTATCCGAAGTATGGTGCATGGGAGAGATATTCCAGGCTTAAAGTCAATCCGATCCGAGTGAAACAGGGTGTGAAATTCATTAAAAGGTACGAAAAAATATTTGAAGAGGTTGAAAAAAAATTTGGCATCCCCAAAGAGTATATTGCAGCGATCATAGGTATAGAGAGTGTATATGGCGGACATGTAGGGAAATATCCTGTATTTGATACTTTAACGACATTGGCTTTTGAAAAAAACCGTAGAAACAGATTTTTTAAAAAACAACTCAAAAAGTTCATACACTTAGCCCATACGCAAAAAATAGATCCCAAAGATGTATACGGCTCTTATGCCGGTGCTATTGGCTTGGGTCAGTTCATGCCAAGCAATTATGAAGCGTACGGTGTGGATTTTAACGGGGATGGCCGTATCACTTTGCAAAAAGCAGAAGATGCCATCGCCAGTATTGCAAACTATTTTAAAAAGAATGGCTGGAGAACAGGTGAGCCTGTAGCAACACGGGTCAGTTACGAGGGCATGAGATTCACAGCCTATAGAACAGGCTACAAGAAAACATATACCCGCGAGCAACTTAAAGGGTTAGCGCCCAAAGAGGGGAAATGGGATTATCACGGGAAAGTAAGGCTTATTAAACTCAATAAAAAAGCCTATGATGAGCTTTGGTACGGAGCTAAGAATTTTTTTGTGATCACCCGTTACAATCACAGTGCCTATTATGCAATGGCCGTACATCAATTGGCAACAAAGATAAAAGAGAAGCTCAACAATGAAGATTAATGTGATTATCATCGATAAAAAAGCTAAAGACAAACTCTATGCAGGATTGATAGAACACTATATTAAAATAGCCAAACCTTTTGCTAAAGTGGAAGTGATAGAACTTTTTGACAAAGAGATAGCTAAAGCACATGATATTTCACCCCAGGCAGCACAAAGATCCTACACAAAGGCGCTGGAAAAATATGTAGGTTCGGGTGTAAATATAGCTCTTGATCCTTCGTCAAAAGAAGTTGACAGTCATGATTTCGCAAAATTGCTTAAGGATAGCGTAAGCGTAAACTTCTTTATTGGCGGTGCATACGGCTTTGAGAGGGATTTTTTAAGTAAATGTAATAATGCCATATCATTTGGTAAAATAACGCTTTCACATAAACTGGTGAAAGTTGTATTATTAGAACAGATCTTCAGAGGACTGACTATTAATAACAATCATCCATATCATAAATAGGAAATGCAATAATGCTTACAAAATCAGAATTAGAAGAATTTGAACAAAAGTTAACTGAGAGAAAACTGCAAATTGAGAAAAATCTTACAGGTACGACACTTGAGTTGGAAGGAATGAGGAATTTAGATCTGAATGATGAGGGAGATTATGCAGCAGCTTCTGCCGAAACTATTGTTGATAGTGCTATTTTAGAGCAACAGCGTAAAGAATTAAACGAAATTGAACTTGCTTTAGATAAAATAAAAAAAGGGACTTACGGTATTTGTGAAATGTGTGAAGAGCCGATAGGCAAAGCGCGTCTAGAAGTGAAAAATTTTGCACGTTTCTGTATAACATGCCGGGAGATCAACGAAAAAGAACAGAAATAAAGGATAGAACATGAGATTGGGTCTATATATTTTTGCAGCACTTGTACTTACAGCGATCATAGGTGCATTGGTTTATACGATAAATCCAAACAATTACATTGTAGAGATTATGGGGGTCAACTTTAATTTCCCGGTTGCGGTCTGGTTGGTCCTGCCTATGCTGCTTCTGCTTGCATTTACGATCATGCATATGCTTTTTTATAGTTTAAAAAGTTATTTTCAACTCAAAAAATGGCAAAGAGATGCAGCAACATTGGATGATGCTCTTTATTGGTCTTTGGTCAATGAACCCAAAGAACAGAAATACGCTATAGCAGAGATTGCAAGTTCAGCATCTCTTTTGGGAAAATCATCTCTTAATGTTATGGATAGTGTTGAAGGACTTAGCCCAAGGCTGGCTAAAGTATTGAACCTTATCAATAAAATCAAAGCAGGTGAGTATATTGACCTTAAAGAACATAAAATGACAAAAGTTTTCAATGAGGGAAATCCGCTTTTAATACAGAACAGACTCAATCGTTTGGAAACAGATGAAAAGTTCGTTGAAGAAGTGATGAAGTCATCATCCTCATATTCAGATATAGTGCGGAGACAGGCTCTGGAGATCTTCGCGCGAAAAGAGACATTCTTTAAAGCACGCAAGTATGCCAAAGTATTTGATGTAAAGAACTTTTTTGTAATGCTGGAAAGAGTCAATCATGAGGAAGACATGGGGCTGACAAGCGAGATCCTTAATGATTTTGTTTCTACACTTAAGCTTTCATGTGCCGATTTTGTCAAAATAGCAGATATAACGAAAAGAGAGTTTACACCTGATGAGAATCTGGCACTTTTCAAACAATACCAGGCAGATAATCCAAAAGCACAAAATGCGTACCTTTATCTTTTATTTGAATATGAACTTTTAGATTCTGCAGCTGCTTATTTGGAAGAGCATGAAGAGAGTGAATTCATTAAATTTAGAGCACTTTATGAGCTTAAAAAAGAGCACAAGAACTATAAAATGGATGACCTGATTGATATTGATGTCATCTGTAAGTAAACCAATATAATTAATGCCCAAACTTGATTTCTCCAAACCCCTTTATGCTTTAGCCCCTCTTGCGGGCTTTACTGACCTTCCTTTTCGCTCTGTTGTGAAAAAATTCGGTGTTGATCTTACTGTCAGTGAAATGATCAGCTCCAATGCTCTTGCCCATAACTCTAAAAAAACCCATAAAATGCTTGAAAAAAGTGAGCTTGAAACGCCATACTCCATTCAGATCGCAGGCTCAGACCTTGATGTCATTAAACGGGCTGTAGAGATCATTAATGAAAAAGAAGGGATAGATATTATTGACCTTAATTGCGGTTGTCCTGCACCCAAAGTGGTCAATAATTTGCAAGGTTCTTCACTTCTTACCGATCTTGATCAGATGGGAAAAGTGATAGAGACTATTAAAAAGTACTCTAATAAAGAGTATACTTCTGTAAAAATGCGACTTGGGTTCAATGAAAAGAACCATATAGAAATCGTTAAGATCATTGAAGATGCCGGAGCAGATTTTTTAGCCGTACACGGCAGAACCAGGGCAGGAAAATACAAAGCTGCCGTTGATTATGATGCGATCGCCCAGATAAAGTCTACAGTGTCTATCCCGGTCATTGCAAACGGTGATATTGATTCCCCGGGCAAAGCAAAGTGGGTACTGGAACATACCAAAGCAGACGGTATCATGATAGGACGTGCTGCTGTAGGGAACCCGTGGATATTCCATCAGATCAAAACCGGAGAAGAGCAAGTCAATACGTCACTTATGAGAGAAGTGGTTCTGGAACATTTTGACCAGATGATAGATCATTACGGAGATTATGGGGCGATCATGTTCCGCAAACACTTGCATACATACTCAAAAGCAGGCTTCCAGGGTGCTTCAGCTTTTAGAAATGAGGTCAATACTGTCTCTAATGCATCACAGATGAGAGATATTGTCTATAGATTCTTTT
>JANTHR010000041.1 GCA_024762315.1 Sulfurovum sp. | reverse complement strand
GTGCATTGTCTATCATTTTGGTACATATGATACCGGACAGCTTTGAGTATAAAGAGTTATTTGAAGTGGTGACTGTCGGGGTCGTGGGCTTGTCTATCTTTGTATATGGTACAGTACTTTGGGCATATTTTACGTTTAAGCCTAAAAAAGAAACAAAGTTGTTCGAAAAGTAGTTTTGTTTTGCGGATATTGGAACAGATATAGAATGTCTGATGGAAGTTGAAATGCTAACTAAGATAATGAATATTCAATAAAAAATGGTCTGACTAAAATAAAAGTGTGTTCTTCGGGCAGAAGCCCGAAAGATGTTAGCAAGAATAAGTAGTGATATATTCGTGTGCAGTAGGTCTTCCCTCTACAGGGATTACATGTCTTCCAAATTGGTAATTCACATAGGTTTGGATAAATTCTTCGTCCATGATAGGTGCAAGGAAGTCATGGTCACTTTCGAGACCTTCGAGTGCATCTCTGAATGAATTAGGAAGTTCAGGGATCTTTCTTTCAGCGATCTCATCTCTTGAAAGTTCAAATAAGTCTTCATTGAATGGACCGACAAGTTCATATCCACCTTTTTTGATACCGTCGATACCAGCAGCCATAAGTACGGCAAATGCAAGATAAGGACAAGCTGTTGAATCCGGGAATCTAGTTTCAATTCTAGTTGCTTTTTCACCGGCACCGTAAGGAATACGACAGGCAGCTGAACGGTTTTGACTTGAATAAGTTAAAATTCTTGGTGCTTCAAAACCAGGAAGCAGTCTCTTGAATGAGTTTGTACTTGGGTTTGTAAATGCAGCAACAGCTTCTTTGTGTGCAAAGATACCGGAAAGGTAGTCAAGAGCAGTTTTGGAAAGGTTTGCATATTCACCTTCTTTGTAGAACAGGTTTGTACCGTCTTTCCAGAGTGACTGGTGTACGTGCATACCGTTACCGTTATCGTTATAAATTGGTTTTGGCATGAATGTCGCTGTTTTACCGTTAAGGTGGGCTACCATTTTTACGACATATTTGTATTTTTGAACATTGTCCGCAGCTGTGATAATGTCAGAGAATACAATACCAATCTCATGTTGCCCCTGTGCCACTTCGTGATGACCAAGAACCACTTCAAGACCGACTTCTTCAAGGATCTGCATCATTTCAGCTCTTAGGTCCACACCGGAATCTGTAGGCATAGTTGGGAAATACCCTCCTTTGATTCTTGGTCTGTGACCCATATTTCCATAATCTCCATAATCTGCATTGTCTGCCCAGTGACCTTCATCTGTTTCAATTCTGAATGACTGGTGGTTGTCTTGGTCAACGATCTTCACATCATCGAAAATGAAGAATTCATTTTCAGGACCAAAGTATGCTGCATCTGCAATACCTGCTTCATCAAGATATTTTAATGCTTTTTTAGCGATAGCTCTTGGACATTTTGCATAAAGCTCGTTCTTATAGATATCATAGACATCACAGATCACACATACAGTGCTATCTGCCGTGAAAGGGTCAAGGAATGCTGACTCTACATCCGGCTTAAGGATCATATCTGATTCATTGATCGGCTGCCAGTTCTCGATAGATGAACCATCAAATGGAATACCTGCTTCAAGCATACCGTCATCTACAGCACTTTTTCTGTATGAAATATGGTGCCATGCACCTTTAATGTCTGTAAATCTGAAGTCTATAAACTCTACCTCATTCTCTTCACAGTATTTGTCAAATTCCGCTATATTGTTTACGAATTTACCCATGTTGTAACTCTCCTGATTAAAAATTTATCTTTAAATTATAACCATTATAAAATAAATCTATTCAGAAGTTTTGCTTAAAAAATAACCAATTCCCTATCACGTCCTTGAAAAGTAACAGCTTTGGTGTAACCGACTTCTTTCGCAAGTGTTGTAGCCTCTTCATATCCAAACCCGACATGTTCTATACTGTGTGCATCAGAAGAAAATGTGATAGGGATTTCCAAATCATAGGCAACTTCGAGTAAAGGTCGTGAAGGATAGATCTCACCTATGGGTTTGCGAAGTCCAGCCGTATTGAGCTCGAGTACCATATTGGATTTCTTGATAGCCTTAAGAGCATTTTCCGCTAAAAACCTAATGTCCTGCTTGGGCATGAACTTAAATATTTTAATGAGATCCAGGTGTCCGACGATATCAAACTTTCCGGATTTTGCCATCGCTTCCGTCGCTTCAAAATACGCTTTCCATATTTCATCTATGTCTTTGTCTTTCCATCCGCTGAGAAATTCCGGATTGTCAAATCCCCATTTGTCTATAAAGTGTATGGAGCCTATGAGGTAATCCACTTTTGCATTCAGTACACGTTCATCCATATGGTTGGGAAGAAAATCCACTTCATAGCCTAAAAGGATTTTGATGTCCTCTTTGTATTTTTCTCTTGCTGTGAGTACATCGTCCGTATAGGCTTGCATCTCTTCAAACAAAAGGCGATATTCCTCATCAAAATCCATAGGAGCATGTTCAGAAAAACCGTAAATATCGATGCCAAGTTCGATAGCTCTTTGGATATATTCATCCATGGTACCCTCTGCGTGGTTACAGCGTGTGGTGTGATTATGTAGGTCAATTCTCATTCATTTACTTTTAGTTTTTGTGTAGTTTAGCATAATAATTGACATTTTTTGACATTTTTATTTTATACTTCCATAAGAACATCATATTGAAAAAGCCAAACTTATTGTAAGGTAAGGACGGAAAGCCATGGGTCTCAAGCAGATCGCCAGGTTGCCAGTAGAGAGAGTATTTTCTAAGAAGAACTACATTCTCCGATTTTTTTTATGATCAGTACTTCATTTACGGGGAAATAGGATTATGAACAAGCACATTAACACAAAAATATCAGATATTCTTAAAGTAGAAAAAAGAAAGTCCTTGGAAGACGAAATAGACCAATTTCGTAAAACAATTTCAGATCAATCTTCTCTTGAAAGAGAGATCATAAAATTGTTTGAATCATCCCTTGTTTTGCATGGCAAAGATAAAAATCAAATCCGCCAGATTTCACAGATAAGTAAAATTCTGGGAGAGTCCTTGGGATTGGGGGTTTCATACTGTCATAAGCTTGAGCAGGCTGCATGTATCTATGATATTGGCAATATTATGATCTGTAGTGAAATATACAAGAAAGAAGATAAACTTAGTTTTGAAGAGTTTAATGTCGTTAAAAATCATACACATATAGGATATGATATTCTGATCGCGCAAAACCTTTTAAGTACCGATATGGCTGCCGTTATCTCTATGGAGCACCATGAGTGGTGGGACGGAGGAGGGTATCCCCGACAAATCAAAGCGGAGCAGATAGATATTGCTGCACGTATTGTAGCACTTGCAGATACAGTGGGTGCGCTTTTTACAGCTAGACCGGGTAGATCAGCATGGAGTTATGAAAAAATATTGGAATATATCATCAAACGAAGCGAAATCCAGTTCGACCCGAAGATTGTCAAAGCATTTCTGATCAATCAAGAGAAAATTCGTGAAGTTTTACATATGGATTCAGATGCCATCCAAACTAAAGAGCAGAAGTAAAACCTAATTTTTACTACTAATAGGATAAAATAAGAGGAAAAATAACACTTTTTTATCCTAGGAACAAAATGAGAGAACAAAATAAAGTAGAACTGTTAGCACCAGCAGGTAATTTAGAGAAGATGAAGATCGCTCTGAACTATGGTGCAGATGCTGTCTACGGGGGTACAAGTACTTTTTCTTTACGTATTCGTTCCGGTAAAGAGTTTGATATGGACTCTTATGCAGAAGGTATTGAGTATGCTCACAAATTGGGAAAAAAAGTCTACTCTACCGTTAATTCTTTTCCTTTCAATTCACAAATAAAACTTTATGAAAACCATATTGCCAAAATAGCAGAACTTAAGCCGGATGCACTTATCGTCTCTTCTGCGGGGGTGGTAAAAATAGCACACAGGATCGCACCGGATATTCCTATACACCTCTCTACGCAGGCCAATGTCATGAATGCAATGGATGCAGAGGTCTATTACGATCTGGGAGTGAAGCGTATCATTGTGGCACGTGAGATCAGTCTGAAAGATTGTGAATCGATCAAACATCATTTGCCTGATCTGGAGCTGGAGATATTTGTCCATGGTTCCATGTGTTTTGCCTACTCCGGGCGTTGTCTTATCTCTGCACTTCAAACGGGGCGTGTACCCAACCGCGGCAGCTGTGCAAATGATTGCCGTTTCCCCTATGAAGTCTATGCACACAACCCTGAAAGCGGGACGACCTTTAGACTTGATGAGGAAGAAGAGATCGGTACCTACATCATGAATGCAAAAGATATGAATATGGCTTCGCATATAGATGAGATACTGGGTAGCGGAGTCATAGATTCACTGAAGATCGAAGGTAGGACAAAATCACCTTATTATGCAGGTGTGGTCACCAAAGCATACAGACATGCCATAGATGATTACTATGCAGGGGATTTTGAGGCTTCACGTTACCAAAGAGAGCTCAATACTACACAAAACCGTGGTTTTACGGATGCCTATCTTGTCTCCCGTCCGTTTGAGAAGAGCGATGCCCAATCGCATCAATTCTCCATCCAGTACGGTACGCATCAGGTGGCCGGGCTGGTAAGTGAAGACGGGCTTAGCTGGAAGTGTAAAGACAAAACCTGTTTGGGTGATTCTGTGGAAATAGTACTTCCCGTGGGTGCTGCTGTAGATTTGGTAGACAATGAGGTGGGAAAAATAGATGAGATAAACGGACAGTACTGGCTGACATTCAAAAAGCTTACCACAAAAGAGGGTAAAGAGCTGGAGTGTGTGCACAGTGGCAATGTCAATGATATTCTCCTGCCTACAGCATTACCCGGCTATACCATACTAAGACGTAAAATTGCTGAGGCTTTGGAGAAAAAAGGCTTGACTGAGAGTTCAACCCCTATGAAGCTGGAACAAGAAATAAACCATAAAGGAAAAAAATGAAATTTGTATCGATCGTGATCGGAAGTAAAAGTGACTACTCTGTCATGAAGGAGTGTGCAGTAACACTGGAAAAATTCGGTGTGCCTTATGAGCTTATCATCTCTTCAGCACATAGAAGTCCTGAGAGAACAAAGAACTATATCAAAGAAGCGGAAGAGAAAGGAGCACAGGTGTTCATAGCAGCTGCAGGCATGGCGGCACACCTTGCGGGAGCTTTGGCGGCAAGTACGACCAAGCCGGTACTCGGCGTACCTATGGCTTCCGGAGAACTTAGAGGAGAAGATGCGCTTTTAAGTACAGTCATGATGCCCGGCGGTATGCCCGTAGGTACACTTGCTATTGGTAAAGCAGGAGCGGTAAATGCTGCATATCTGGCTATTCAGATCATGGCATTGGGTGACGATGAACTCAAAGTGAAACTTCAAGAAGACCGTATCAGTAAAGCAAAAAAAGTGGAACTTGACTCATCCGAGATAGAAGCGATATTGTAAAAATTAGAAATTAGAAATTAGAAATTAGAAATTAGAAATTATTAGAAAGTAGAAATTTAGAAATGAATAAAAATGCAATAACTTTCAGCGAACTGTTATTAAAACTACAGCAATTCTGGGCAGAGCAGGGGTGCAATATTGTGCAGCCGTATGATATTCCATCGGGTGCGGGGACATTTCACCCTGCAACATTGCTTAGAAGTTTAGACAGCAGACCATGGGCCACTGCATATGTAGCGCCTTCCCGCCGTCCGACCGACGGGCGTTATGGGGAGAACCCTAATCGTTTGGGTGCCTACTATCAATTCCAGGCACTCATTAAACCAAGTCCGGACAATATTCAAGAACTTTATTTGAAATCTTTGGAATACTTGGGATTAAACCTGCAAGAGCATGATATACGCTTTGTAGAAGATAACTGGGAGTCGCCCACACTTGGTGCCTGGGGGCTTGGCTGGGAAGTTTGGCTTGATGGTATGGAAGTGACGCAGTTCACTTATTTCCAACAAGTCGGAGGGATCGCTTGTGATCCTGTGGCAGTAGAGATCACCTATGGTACAGAGAGGCTTGCTATGTATCTGCAGGGGGTTGAGTCTGTATTTGATATTGTTTGGAACAGGAACGGTGATGAGGTCACCACCTATGCGGATGTACATAAGGAGACAGAGTATGAGTTCTCTAAGTACCATTTTGAAGTAGCAAATGTTGAAAACTTGTTTCAGCACTTTGAAGATGCCTCCAATGAATGTAAAGTATGTCTAGAAGCTGGACTTCCTTTACCTGCCTATGACCAATGTATGATCGCTTCACATGCATTCAATGTACTTGATGCGAGAAAAGCTGTCTCTCAGGCACAGAGGCAGAACTATATCTTGAAGGTAAGAGAGCTTTCTATCGGATGTGCACAGCTGTATAAAGAGCAGGAAGAGGAACGTAACACACGGGTGCGGGGAGCAGATAGCAAATAGCAGGGAGAAGATATGGTATTACAGGAAGTATATGATTTTTTAGATAAAGTAAGCCCCTTCGAACTCCAGGAAAAATGGGATAATTCCGGATTGATCATAGGGGACATGTCTCGTGAAGTCTCTGAAATCGTTGTCTCTTTGGATGTAGATGATGAGATGATCACCGAAGCAAAAGAGGGGACGCTTTTTGTAGTGCATCATCCTCTTATTTTTAGTGGACTGACACAACTGGATTTTGCCAAATACCCTTCAAACCTGATAGAAAAAATGATACTTAAAAAGCACTCACTCATTGCATTGCATACCAATTTTGATCAGACACATTTGAACACATATGTATTTGAAAAAGTTTTAGGTTTTAAACTTGAGTCTCAGGATCCTTTTGTTTGTACTGCAAAAGGAGAATGGAATTATAAAGAACTTTTAAAGCTTATAAAGGAGAAACTGGACTTACCTACATTGAAGGTAACAGGTAAGAAAGAGAAAATCACTTCCATCGCCTTGACTACAGGCGCAGGAGCTTCGCTGATAGATGAGGTTCAGGCAGATTGTTTCTTGACAGGCGATATCAAGTACCATGATGCGATGAAAGCGATGAGTGAAGATCTGATGATGGTCGATATAGGACATTATGAAAGTGAACGCTTTTTTGCAGAGATTTTATTGAATGAGTTGAAAGTTTTACCTCTTTTGGCTATAATTTCAAATTCGAAAAACCCATTTCATATCGAAACGATGAATGAAGTGGAATAACCTCCTCAAAACCCCTAAAGGATAGAGATTGAACAAACACTTACAAGAGCTTATTGAGCTTTCAAAAATTGACAAAGCCATAGACAGCTATAATCCACAACTGGAAGCTGCAGATAAAAAGGTAGCAAAAGCACAAAAAAAGATAGATACAGCACAGGCTGAGCTGGATGAACTTACAAATGAAATTTCCCAAAATGAAGAAAAAGTAAAAAGTTTTGAAGAGCAGTTGACACTGCTTAATGAACAACTGGCTTTAAATGTAAAAAAAGCAAAAGAGATCTCCACAGAAAAAGAGATGAAAGCACTCTCTTTGGAAGAAGATATTGCAAAAGAGAAAATGACATTTGCAAATGAAGAGATAGAGAGACTTCAGGGTATCAATGAAACCAAAAAGGCATTGCTTGATGAAGCTGCACAAAAAGTAGAAAAGTTCAAAGCTGATTTTGATGAAATCAATGCAGAAACTTCTGCTCAGAAAGAAGAGATAGAAAAAAGTAAAGCAGAACTTTTTGCTAAAAGGGAAGAACTCAGCAGGAATATTGAACAGAAAGTGCTTGCATTTTATGAGAAGATCCGTATCTGGGCCGGGAATACAGCAGTTGTACCTGTAAGGAAACAGGCATGCTACGGATGTTACATGAAACTCAATGACAAGACATATTCAGAAGTGATCAAAGGTGATGAGATCGTAAACTGCCCTCACTGTGGCCGTATTCTTTACATTGAAAAAGTTACAGAAGAGGCGTAAGTCTTATTCTGCATTAAAAGGATAACGCATGGAGAAGCTGTTTTTCGTTCTCTATAGTGTTGTTCTTACGCTAGCTTATATCATAGCGCTTCCTTTTCTTCTCTTTTTCGCCTTCAAGTCAAAATATAGAGACTCCATTCCTGCCAGATTTTTTTTGTGGCACAATAAGCCGTTAAAGACAAACGGTATCTGGTTTCACTCTTGCAGTTTCGGTGAAGCAAAAGCGATCAAACCCCTGGTAGATACTTTTCCGAATGAAGTTTTGCGTATGAGTACGACAACACAGACAGGGTTTGATGTGATAACCACTTATACAAAACAGAGCAGATACCTTCCTTTCGAACCGCTGCTTTTTTTTTGGATGAGTCCGCAAAAAGCATTGGTGGTAATGGAGGCGGAATTTTGGTATCTTCTTTTTGCTTTGGCGAAAAAAAGAGGGGCTAAAACGTTGCTCATTAACGCACGTATGAGTGACAGGTCTTTTCCCAAATACCAAAAGACAGGTTGGCTGTACAGGCAGATATTCAAGCATATTGATGAAGTGTATGCACAGACAGCGTTAGATAAAGAGCGTCTTGAGTTTCTGGGGGCAAAAAATGTTTCGGTGACAGGAAACATCAAACTTGCACAACTGCCTTTGGTTTCAAGAGTCTGGGCCAAACCATCAGGTTTGCTGCTGTGTGCTGCAAGTACCCATGAGGGGGAAGAAGCGCTGATCCTGAGTGCTTTTGCAGATTTTAAAAAGCAGGAGAATGGAGCAAAACTGATAGTGGTGCCACGTCATCCTGAGCGTTTTGATAAAGTAGCCCGAATGGTTGAGAACTTTGCCAAAGAAGAGGCATTAAGCTGGCAGAGATATTCCCAAAATGAGAAGATAGAGAGTGACGTTGCCGTGTTGGATGTTTTGGGTGAGTTGGTGAATGTGTATGCCATTTCAGACATTGTCATTTTAGGAGGAGCCTTTGAGCCCATTGGCGGACACAATGCAGCTGAAGCAGCACAGTTTGGGTGCAAGATCATCTCAGGACCTCACTATTTCAATCAAAAAGATATTTTTGAGGCGGTAGAGGGTATAGCAGTTGTGGAGGCTTCAAATCTTTCACGAAGGTTGTCCCAATATGCACAGTTAAAGTCAACAAATATCAGGTATAAGAGTGATATTTCACCGATCATAGAAAGTTTGAGAGATGTTTTATAAGATAGATGGCGAGAAAGTCAGTCTCCGGATCAAAGCACAACCGGCTGCAAGCAAAAATGAGTTTTGTGAAGTGTACGGTGAGGATGCCATAAAAATACGTATCAAGGCACCTGCAGTAGAGGGTGCAGCGAACAAAGAGTTGGTGAAATTCCTCTCAAAAAGTTTTAAAGTTCCTAAAAGCGATATAATTTTTAAAACAGGGAAGAACGCTAAAGTAAAGATAATAGAATTTCCACTTACAGAAAAATTTCAAGAGTGGCTTGCCTCAAATTATAATACTTCTGTGTGATGTCGCATTATAGTTTAAGACAAAGAATCAAAACGATGTAGGGGGTTGTACCCTTACAACACCAAAATGATAGAAGGAAAAATATGGCTACAGACAAAGCATATAAAGTATTGGCAGAACAAAAAGGTATCTCGAACAAAAAAGCCAAAGAGCTCATAGACAGAGGTCTTGTGTATGTGGAAGATAAAAAAGTGAAGATCGCACGGGCCCAGATCAATACAGAGACGAATTTTCGTATCGAGTACCCCGAAGATATAGAGATACTCTATCAGGATGAGGATATCATCGCCATCAATAAACCTGCACAGGTGGACAGCTACGATATTCAGGATGCCATAGAAGGTGCAGAGCTTTTGCATAGACTGGACAGAGATACTTCCGGTGTACTGCTACTGGGGAAGAACAGAACATTTATCGACCAGGCGATCAATGAATTTAAAAGTCGCAGGGTCGAGAAACACTATGTGGCATGGGTTGAGGGTATCGTGTATGAGAATATGGAAATAGATGAGCCTATCTTTACCATTAAAAAAGGAAAAGCCTTCTCTGTGATCGACCCGGTACGCGGTAAAAAAGCGCATACTTTGGTAAAGCCCGAAGAGATACAGGGTAAAAAGTCCAAAGTACACATAGAGATCACTACAGGAAGAACACACCAGATACGGGTTCACCTTGCACATGCGGGACACCCAATCGTAGGAGATGAACAGTACGGAAGCCGTACACAGTCAAAGCGTGTGTTACTGCATTCTGCAAAAATGAAAATATTTGATTATGAATTTAACGCAAAAGAGCCTAAGGATATCAGTAAGTACAAATAGTCCTTTGTATGGCAGAACATAATTGGCTATAATAATCAAAAGGAAAGTAAGTGAAATTGTTACGCGTACTACCGCTATTGACAATATTGATCATCTCTACAGTGCATGCGGATTTTAAAAGTGCTCTGGCAGACAAATATGCAAATGGGGTCAATACTATACTCTTCTTTACCTCGGAAGATATCATCAGTTCAGGTCATTATACGTTTGATGTTCCCGATAGCGCACTTGATATACATTTTCTTCCTTTTACGTACCAGTTCAAAAGTGAGAGTGATTTCTATAATTTCTATGCTAACGGGAGTGTGGGGTTCAGTAAATATAGAGAAGAGCCTATTAACTTTGGACGTGGATCGCCGGATATAGCTAAAATGACAACTTATGCGCTTAAAATGGGCGGCGGTGTTCGTATGAATATTCTTAAAGATACAGATATGATGGTTGGGGGTGCATTTATCTATGCTAAAGTAAATAGTGACTTCATTGGTTCTAAAACACTTGACAGGAATAACCCTGAAGACCAAGTTCTAGATGACTTGCTGAACAGTAACCGGACACACCATACTTATGAACTCTCTACATCCATAGGGTATCATCCAACCATCAATGAATATCAGCCTTATTTCAGAGCAGGGGTAAGACATTTTGAGACCAATGTCGATAGTGAGTATTCAGCGATCTCAGATACGGCATCAATGATCATTAAACTTAAAGCAGGGGTGATCACTCCGGAGCTGACTAAGATCTATGATCTTCCCTTAAAACTTGAATTTTATGCATCAGAGATATTTCTATCAGGAGATATGGATGATGTACTGGGATGTGATAACTTTTTTGTTTTGGGAACAACAGCACATTTGGCAAGTCCTCTAGGGATAGATTGGATCAAAGAAGTAACACTGGATGCCAATATGGCCAAAGGGGACAATTTTGACGGATTTAATTTTGGGCTGGGCTTGAGTTTTTAATTAAGCCCAAATAGGATAGAATCGCAATTAATTTAATACGATACATAGGGTAAAAAATGTTTGATACTTTAACCGACAGTTTTAAAAATGCCATAGGAAAAATTCGTTTCCATGATGATGACAAAGCATTAAAAAAAGCAACAACTGAACTTAAAAAATCACTGCTTAAAGCAGATGTGCACCATAAAGTCGTTAAAGACCTTATCTCTACCGTTGAACTGGAGACCAAGAGGAATGGTGTCGGGAAAGACAACTTTTTAAAAGCACTCCAGCATAAACTTACAGATATCCTTACGATAGAGGGTGCACCCAAAGGGTTTACTTTCTCCTCCAAGCCACCTACCGTCGTTTTGATGATAGGTTTGCAGGGTTCGGGTAAAACAACGACTACAGGTAAACTCGCCTATTTCCTCAAAGAACAAAAGAAGAAAAAAGTTTTAATCATTGCAGCAGATTTGCAGAGGCTTGCAGCGGTTGAACAACTTAGGCAGATCACGTCACAGATAGAAGTAGAACTCGTAGCAGATGAAAATGCAACACCAACACAGATAGTGAAACAAGGACTAGAAAAAGCCCAAAAGGAACTTTATGATGTAGTCCTCATCGATACTGCAGGTCGTTTGGCGATCGATGATGAGCTTATGGATGAGTTGGCTGAGGTAAAGAAAGTAGCCGAGCCGGATGAACTCTTCTATGTGGCTGATGCTATGACCGGGCAGGATGCAGTAAGAACAGCACAAACCTTTAAAGAGAAGATCGGCATTACCGGTGTGATCCTTACAAAGTTTGACGGTGATTCCAAAGGTGGGGTAGCACTAGGTCTTACGCAACAAGTGGGTGTACCGCTTCGCTTTATCGGTACAGGTGAGAAGATGTCTGACCTTGAGCAGTTTATTTCGGACAGGATCGTAAGCCGTCTGATGGGGGCAGGGGATGTGGAATCCCTTGCGGAAAAAGCTGCAGCGGCCATTAACCCCAAAGAAGCAAAGAGAATGACCCAGAAGATCAAAAAAGGCCAATTCAACTTCAATGATTTTCTTGATCAGATGGAGCAGATGAAGAAACTGGGTTCCATGAAATCCATTATGGGAATGATCCCGGGTATGGGCAATATGGCTAAACAGATCGGTGATATGGACTTGGAAAATTCAGATGAGATCAAAATGATCAAAGCGATGGTCTCTTCGATGACACCCAAAGAAAGAGAAAATCCGGACTTGCTTAACAATACACGCAAAAGACGTTTGGCGGCCGGTGCCGGGCTGGAACAGATGCAGGTAAACCGTGTACTCAAGCAGTTTAAAAATGCAGCCAAGATGGCAAAAAAAATGTCAGGTAAGGGTGGTATGAAAGAGATGCAAAAGATGATGCAACAAATGCAGGGAGGCGGCGGTTTCCCAGGGATGCCTCGTTAAAAATAGCAGCATTTAAAAAATAAAGCCTTTGTATGGCGCTAGCTTTAATAAAAATTTTATACTTATTATGATAAAATCGCGTTCCGTTAAGCCTTGATGAGTGTTTTAGTCATTAAAAAGCAGTTGTCAGGACTTGATAATAGGGTACTTTTACCTCAAAGTGACCTTATCTATTTTAGAAGAAGATTAATTAAAGGACATAAATATGACAGTAATCAGAATGACAAGAATGGGTAGAAAAAAGAAGCCATTTTACAGAATCGTAGTAACAGACAGTAGAAAAAGAAGAGACGGTGGTTGGATCGAAGCAATCGGTCACTATAACCCGGTATCAGTGAATAAGGATCTTACACTTGATGAAGAAAGATTGAACTACTGGTTAAGCGTTGGCGCACAAATGAGCCCAACCGTTAAAAGACTGGCGGGTAAATAATCCTAGATGGTAGATGCATTCCTTAGTTCATATGCTAAACTTTTAGTAGAACATCCTGAGGACATCTCTATAGAGATAGTTGAAATGGATGAGAACTTTGATGAGATCACTATTTTTGCCAACAGTGAAGATATAGGCAAACTCATCGGCAAACAGGGACGCATGATAAACTCCATCAAAACAGTTATTTCAGGCTGCAAGGCAAAAGGCGGTAAAAATTACCGCGTAAATGTAAAGCCTGCAGTATAACTACTATGCCTCAAGAACAATTTATTATCGCTCAGATCGGGCGAACCATTGGACTCTGGGGCGATCTTAAATTTCATCTTCATACAGACTTTCCGGAACAATTCAAAGTAGGACATACTTATAAAAGCAACCGTGGCGATCTTACTGTTGCCGATATCAATTTTAAGCGCGGTACCATTCGTTTTAGAGGCTATGAGAGTATTGATGCTGCAAAAAAACTGACCAATGCAAAACTTTTTGCCGATATTGAACAGACAAAAGAGCATTGTGATCTTCAGGAAGGGCAGCACTTCTGGTTCGATATTATTGGTTGTGCAGTAAAACAAGATGATGAAGTATTGGGTGTAGTAGAAGATATCCAACGTATGGCGGATACAGACTATCTTGCTATAAAAACAGATGAAACGCTGGTTGAAGCAGGGATGTCCAAAAGTTTTCTTCTTCCCTATATAGACCGATATATAATAAAGGCGGACATGGAAGAAAAGGTAGTCTATACTCAGGATGCTAAAGATATACTTGAGGCCTCTTAAAGGATAACAATGAAGTTTTCTTTCGTTACACTCTTTCCCAACATTGTCAAAGGATACTTTTCCGACAGTATCTTAAAACGTGCGATCGAAGATAGGAAGATCTCTATAGATTTTTTCAATCCGCGTGACTATACTACAGATAAGCATAATCGTGTTGATGCACCGATGATAGGTGGAGGAGCAGGAATGCTTATGACACCGCAGCCTCTTATGGATACGCTCAGTGAGATCAAAAAAGATTCTCCTAAAGCCCATATCATATTTGTAACCCCCGTGGCTAAAAGATTTACACAAAATGATGCAAAACGTTTAGCAAAAAAAGAGCATATTGTTTTTGTAAGCGGGCGTTATGAAGGGATAGATGAACGTGTCATAGAAGTACAGGCAGATGAACTTTTTTCTATTGGAGATTTTATCTTAACAGGTGGGGAATTGGCAAGCATGGTAGTCTGTGATGCCATTGCTCGTAATGTGGAGGCAGTATTGGGCAATAGTGATTCTTTAAGTGTAGAGAGTTTTGAAGAAGCTTTATTGGAAGCCCCTTCCTTTACCAAGCCTAAGAATTATGAAGGAAATGAAGTTGTTTCAGAGTTCTTAAAGGGTAATCATAGTAAAATCACGGACTTAAAAAGAGGGCTTGCTTTGTGCAAAACGAAGTATTTCCGCCCAGACTTATACAAAAAAGGTATAACAGATGAGAAATAAATACATTGAAAGCTTTGAGCAAGCACAATTAGAAAACAGAAACGTTCCTGAATTTAGAGCCGGTGATACTTTAAGAGTAGCCGTTAGAATTAAAGAAGGTGAAAAAACAAGAGTACAGAACTATGAGGGTCTTTGTATTGCGATCAGAGGTCAAGGTACAGGGAGAACATTCATGGTAAGAAAGATCGGTGCTAACAGTATTGGTGTTGAAAGAATCTTTCCACTTTACTCTGACAGTATCGAAAGTATTGAAGTCCTTAGAAAAGGTAGAGTTAGACGTGCTAAGTTGTTCTATCTTAGAGAACTTAAGGGTAAGGCAGCGCGTATCAAAGAACTCCGCAGAAAATAGTTCTTTCGTTCGATTTGTACTCATCTTTGTGGGATGGGTACAGTCACTTACTATGCGTAAGCTCCTTTACCCAAACCCACAAATCTAAGCACAACTCAAACAAAATAATCATTTTTAATTTTTAAGCTTCTTCTCAATAACCCACAAATCTACGTAAAATCAAAAAGAAATCTTAATTTTCTTTAAAATTGTAAGCTCCTTTATCCAAACCCACAAATCTAAGCACCACTCAAACAAAATAATCATTTTTAATTTTTAAGCTCCTTCTCAATAACCAACAAATCTACGTAAAATCAAAAAGAAATCTTGATTTTCTTTAAAATGGTAAGCTTCTTTGCCTGAACACTTATTTGACAATTTTACTATTAATTTTCGATATAATATTTTTTCAAAATGATCAAGGATAAATGATTAATGGTATTAAAGATCAAAAATAGAATTATCTCCCTTTTGCAACTCCTGCTTGTACTTACATATATCATATTTGAAGAGTTGATCTGGGAGGGGATTGCCAAGCCTATATATACATTTATCCACTCTCTAAAAATTTTACAAAAAATTGAAGAGAAGCTTCATTCTGTGAATGCCTATGTGATCCTTGTATTGTTTGTTGTGATGCTTGCTTCTGTCGAAACCTTGGGTATCTATGCAGGTGTGCTTTTTGTAAGCGGTCAGGTCTTATTGGGACTATCCGTCTATTTGACCAAAATTCCTATTGCAGCATTTACATTTTGGATGTTCAGGGTCACCGAAGACAAACTCATGAAATTTGGGTGGTTTAAATGGATCTATGAAAAGATAATGCAGGCGATCGACTGGCTTAAATCACTCCAAGTATATAAAGATACAATGTACCGTCTTAAAAATGTGAAAGAGATATTTAAACAATGGAAAAATGCTATCAAGGAAAGATATTTTAAAAATGAAAGCCCTTTTGTGCAAAGAATGAAAAAGTTCTACCAGACCATTAAGGGCTTTTTGGATAAAGATGATAGGTACTGAGGTAGCATGCAGGCGACGCATTGCCGCACTAAAGCATGAGGCAATTTTTTCAGTACAGAAGATGTGGCTATGCTGAGTCGTAATATCAAGTGGCTGTGGGGCTTAGTTCCTCTAGTCTTACTGCTTATTTTGCTTTTTAGTATAGAGGCAAGCCGCACCTTTCTTCTTGCTGTTCTCCTTCGCATGTTGTTTTTTGCCAAAAAGCATATTATTGTCATATTGAGTTCATTTTTTCTTATAAAAGGTAAATTCATATTGACACTTTTTTTGAAGAAGGTCACATTTCTCGGAGCGACAGGATTAAGCAAACGTTACCTTATTGAAAAGGTGATCACGAAAAATCTCAAAATACATTTTCTAGATCATATCAGTAATGATATAAAACGTCTGGTAGCATATGTTAAGAAGAATTTCTCCGCATTCCCTCTTATGAAGCAAATCATTGCGGGTGTCACCTTTTTGGGCTCATTGGGTTTTGTCGGCAAACTGATGGGCGGAATGATTGTGATGAAAGTATTTATTGCCAGATTCTGGAGCCTTCTTTTGGCAATTTTTCTTAAGCTAAGCACAGGTGTCGTTTATTTTTTTACTGATTTTCTCTGGGGAAGCTGGATCGCACCGCTTGTAGAAGTATTACTCTTTTCATGGCTGCTCGAGTGGATGGAAAAAGTACCTTTCCTAAAGAAGATTCTTGTGCAGATATATGATTTTTTACTTTCTTTACTTGGGGGACTGGAGGGTTATGCGCAGAAGCTGTTTCATCGTCCCCTTAAGCATTTTTTTAAACATTTAGTACGAAAAATAAAAAAATCTATTTATGCATTCATAGGTTACGAGAGAGTATCTTCCTGGAAGCGTCTGCAGGAGATCAGAGCACTTGAGCCCAATAGCCATACCAAGCTTATGAAAAAACGTGAAGAGCGCAACAAAAAAGAAAAAGTGTATGTAAGTGCAAGAGAAAAGTTGCAGCAAAAAAGAAAAAAACACCTTCAATAGGAGCGATTCTTCATTGCCTGCTGTGCTTCTCTGTCCAGTGTTTTTGCTTTCATGTCCGCGCGCTTGTCGTGCAGCTTCTTTCCTTTGGCAATGGCTATGCTTACTTTAGCGTAGTTTCGTTCATTGAAGTAGATCATCAAGGGTACAATGGTCAGTCCATCTTTGTGTACTTTGACATAGAGCTTCTCCAGCTCTTTTTTGTGGAGAAGCAGTTTTCTGGGTGCTCTGGTATCGGGGGTGAAGTATTTGTTGGCTGTTTCAAGGTGCGAGATGTGGGCATTCATCAGGTAGAGCTCACCCTTGATGAAACGGCAGAAAGCATCGGCGAGATTGGCGCGTTTGGCACGAAGTGCTTTGACCTCTGCACCGGAGAGTACGATACCTGCTTCAAATTTCTCAAGAATCTCATAATCATGTCTGGCTTTTTTATTCTGTGCTACGATCTTGATTCCCAATATCTGCCTTTGCGTTGTTTTTCCGAAATTATAGCATATAATATTCAAACACTTAGGTGTAATCATGTTATGATGTCATATGAAAAAGAATGAACACAGGAACAATCCACTGCATGGCATCAACCTCAAACAGATTCCCGATGAACTTGTGGACTTGTTTGGCTGGGAGGTGTTTGGTGAATGCATCAATATTTGCTATTTCAAGCAGGACCCTTCCATTAGCTCCTGCCTGAAATTTCTTCGCAGGACACCCTGGGCACGTACCAAGGTTGAAATCCTCTATCTTAGAACGATCGTGAAATAGGGAGTAGAGATGTCCCAATATACACTGCTTCCTTTTTCAGGTCTGGATGAGATGACCGTCAGTGAGATCAGCCGCCACACCAGACGTATCATGTTCAAAAAAGGTGAAACACTTTTTACACAGGGCGAATTGATGCGTTATTTTTATATTGTGACCAGAGGCAAGATCAAGAGCTACCAGCTCAACCTGAACAATGCCAAAGAGCAGACGATCTTTATTTTTCGCGAAGGTGATATGTTCGATACAATAGTACTGCTTGACGGCAGGGAACATGATGTAATGTATGAAGCGCTTGAAGAGAGTGAAGTGTTGCAGATGCCCATAGAATTCGTCAGAGAGCTCATCAGTACCAACAAGGAGTTCAACAGCAAATTCTTCCCCTATCTGGCCCGCCAGATGCGCCAGATGGAAGAGTTGGCAACGGATCTTTCTCTCTTCAGTACCTCAGAGCGGCTCATCAAACTGCTGCTTCAAAACCTTGATCCCAACAATCTGATGAAATATAATCTCATACAGGGCCTCTCCCATACGGAGATAGCCAAACTCATCGGTACGGTACGTCATGTGGTCGAACGCCATCTCAAAGCGCTGAAAGCTGACGGTACCATCGAGACAAAGAACAAGAACATACAGATCGTCGATACGAGAAAACTGCTCGATAAGATCAACCTCTTCTGAACCTTTTCAAGCCGAATTTTGCAATAGAATCACAAAATATCTTGCTGATCTCTATTCCAAAATACGGGTTTAACTTTTCGGGTGTATATTTTTACTGAAAATATAGACAAATGCAACTAAAGTAGCATTCATTTTTCCCTCTTATTTTTTATAATTCATTTAGATTTAGTCCAAGAGACTAAAGTTATGAAGAATAAAGGAGTCAAAAATGTTAGTAACAAAATATAGCCCATATAACGAAGTGAAAAAAAGTTTCGACCTGTTCAATTCGTTGATGCAGAATTTGGATGTGACAAGAGAGGAGGGTGCCATTGCCTCTTTTGTACCCAGAGTAAATACAAGAGAAGGTGAGGATGCCTACCATGTAGAGATCGATCTCCCCGGTATCAAGAAAGAGGATATTGAGATCACCACAGAAGACAATATCCTGACTATCTCAGGTGAGAGAAAAATGAAAGATGAGGTCAAAGAGGAAGACTATTATAAAGTAGAGAGTGCCTACGGAAAATTCTCTAGAAGCTTCACTCTTCCGGAGAAGGTGGATGTAGAGAACATTCATGCCGAATCCAAGGACGGCGTGCTTGAAGTGGTCATCCCAAAACTCAAAGAAGAAGAGAAAAAACCTAAGAAAATCGAGATCAAGTAAGTTTCGGCGTAGTTCATGCAATACTCCGGCGCCTTGCTAACGGCGAAGCCGCCCCTTGGGGGACAGAGCAAGGCTTGTCGCATTGTATGAACTACTGATTTAAAATATTAAATAACTATAAAAAAATGTAATGAAAGGAGCCAACAATGGATGTAGTAAAAACAGCAAAAGATGTAGCCAATACAGTCGAAGAGAAAGTAGAACATGGACTTGAAGTTGCCAAGGAGAGTTTTGCCAATGTGGCCAGCCATCTTCCTTTTGCCAACCTTGCCAAAAAGGGGAGTGACGCTTTCCGTATTGAGATTGATCTTCCCGGAGTTGACAAGAAGGA
>JANTHR010000040.1 GCA_024762315.1 Sulfurovum sp. | reverse complement strand
GTTTCTCAAATTCAATAATCTGTGTTGCCTGGTTCCCATTGGCTTTCCAAACCCTCCAGTGTTTACCTGTTTCTCTTAAAAAATAAAGTGTCCCGCCTACAGCGATCAAGTTATATGGTTTATCAACTTTCTTTGTAATATCATCTGCATTCTCCACCACAACTGTACCCGCATCTGTACCGTCACTTACCCAAAGTCGAGGATTTTCACCATCTACTTCTATAGCAGAAAAATAAAGTGTGCCATTGACATCTGTAAGTTCTTCAGGTTCGGAATATCCTACAATAAGAGTATCATCAGAATCATAAGCTGTATTAATATCTTTTACCATCTGAGCTGTTAATCCATCGCTTTTCCATAGTTCTCTTCTATGCGCTTGGTCGTAACCGGAAAAGAAGAGTGTGTCATTAACCCTCGTAAAATATTTCTGTCCTGATAGGCTTGAATCAAAAATACCTACCTGATCTACAGTACTGCCATCACTAGAAAATAATTGAAAATCAAATAAACTTACATCCGCGCTAAACATAAGCAATCCATTGACTGTTCCAAGATCTGAAAAATATGTATTGTCCGCTGTTAGATCTATGAGTAATTCTGTACCTGCATCTGTACCATCACTTTTCCACAGCTCTCTACCATGTACTCCATCATCCGCAGTAAAATAAAGCGTGCCATTCACATCGATCAGCTGATCTGGAACTGAGTCTCCTAATGTATTGATATTTTTCACCATAACTGTACCTATAGTAGTACCGTCACTTTTCCATAGTTCATAACCATTTATACCATCATTTGCGGCAAAGAAAAGTGTGCCATTGACATCCGTAAGTCCATATACACTGGCATTTTGATCTCCAGGATTGATATCTTTTACCATTACTGTACTACCTGATGTACCTTCACTTTTCCAAAGTTCTGTACCATTGCTCTCGCTGTACGCAGAGAAAAAATGTATACCATTAACTTCTACAAAGTTCTCAGGGTTTGAATCACCAGTAATTGAAATATTTTTTATAATTCCAGTGTTCCCTACAGTTCCATCACTCGCCCACAATTCCGTGCCATTACTATCATCACACCAACTAAAGAGATATATAGGCGTTACCACATTCACTGTTCTTGTCACCTGTGCTGCACTGTTGCCTGCAGTGTCATTGACATCATAGCTCAGTGTATAGCTTCCTGGCGTTGTGGTATCTACTGTGCCTGTCACGACAATACTTCCCGTAAGGTTCCCGTCCCCGTTGTCACTTGCAGTGGCACCTGCATCGGTATAAGGGGTATTGACCTCTATGGTTTCTGTGGCATTGCCGATCAAAGTGATCACAGGAGCGGTGGTATCTTGTACCGTCAGATCGTATGTCACCGATGCTGTAGCCGTGCCGTCTGTCACTGAGATGTTCACATCTGTGTATATCCCTACATCTGCATTGGATGGTGTCCCTGTCAGTGCTCCTGTCACGCTATCAAATGTTGCCCATGCTGGTTTATTATTGATACTGAAGGTCAGGGTATCATTGTCATCATCAGTCACTGCTGGAATATAACTATACAATGCATCTTCATTGACTGTGGTTTGCGGGGTATTGGTGAAGGTTGGTGCATGATTGGTATTGACTGTGGTGTCCACTACTGTAATATCAAACAATGGGAGAGTCACTGTCGCACCAAAGCTATCTGTTACTGAGATATTGATATCATGGGTTGTCCCTATGTCTGTATTGCTTGGTGTCCCGCTTAGTTCTCCTGTAGCTGTGTCAAATGTAGCCCAAATCGGTGGGTTACTGATAGCGAATGTAAGGGAATCATTCATATCTACATCTGTCGCTGATGGTGTAAAGCTATATGGGCTGTCCACATTTACACTCGTAGCGGGGAAACCTGTAATGCTTGGCGTATCATTCGTGCCCAGCACAGTAATATTGATACTTTCAGTTTCACTGTACTCAAGACCATCATATGCTCTAAATGTAAAAGTATCTGCTCCATTATAATTTGTATTTGGCGTGTATGTAGCGATATTACCCTGAAGTTTAATCGTACCGTTTGTTGCACTGCTCACAATACTATAAGTTAACTGGTCATTATCTCCATCTTCCGCAGTTAACGTTATGCCAATGCTATCATCCTCACCAGTAGTGATCTCTTGCGACATAGCTACGGGTTTATTATTGACACCATCCATAACAATGGTAATATTTTTCTCGCATGAAGGCGAATCCAATACATAAACAGTTGCCACAAAAGTAAAGGTTGTATCAACATTAACAGTAAAACCTTCTTTAGGTGCAACACTGATAAGATATGTTTCATCGACTAATGTGACTAAACCTCTAAAGTTTTCACTTCCTTGACCTTCAAGTTTTAACCGTATATCATCTAACGTTACTTGTGCTGGCAGATTAGATAATTGGGTAATGGCCACCCCATTCTCATCCGTTATTTCATTAACGCCTTCTGCAGGAGTAATATGTACTACAGGATTGATCTCATTCTGATCTAAGGGCGTAATAGCTACGTCACACCCAGTAGAGATGAGCACAAATAACAGTGCCATACTATATTTAAATATTAATTTCTTCATGCGCTCTTTATACTTTCATATTATAGTTTACACTAAACAATTATGAGTATACATAAAAAAAGTCAAAAAAAGTCAAAAAAGTTTATTTTGGGAATGATGTGTCTATCTCTGTGTCACTATGCTCAGAGACAGACTAAAGAGTGTATGATCTATTTGTATCTGAATGTGATACGACCTTTGTCTAGACTGTATGGAGTAAGCTCAACCTTAACTTTATCGCCGGGAAGGATCTTAATATAGTGCATTCTCATCTTTCCTGCGATATGACAAAGCACGATATGCCCATTGTCAAGTTCTACTCTGAATGTCGCATTAGGCAATGCCTCAACTACTTTACCGTCAATCTCGATTACATCATCTTTAGCCATCTATTCTGTTCCTTTACGAATTTTTTACTTTATATTTAACGATTGTGTTCAAATCGTGAAGCTATGCTTCAGTCAAGATCACCGCTTTACCGTCTACCACTGCAACCTGGTGTTCATAGTGAGCTGATCTAAGCTGATCTTCACTTATGACCGACCATTGGTCTTCAAGCAGTACCGGATTTCCGCTCTTTTGGCATACCATGGGTTCCAGACAAAAGACCATACCATTCTTTATCTTGGGCCCCTGATTTGGTTTGCCTTCAAGATAGTTGGGGATATTGGGCTCATCATGTGGTTTGGTACCAATGCCATGGCCGCAATAATCCCGTAACGGGACAAATCCCCTCTGGGTAATAAAATCTTCAAGAATTTTCGTTAACTCTTTAAAACGCAACCCTGGCTTAATGGCATCTATCGCATAATAGAGCGCATCCTTGGCACAGGCAATAAGTGCTTCATCTTCCTCACTTATCTTGCCTACTGCCATGGTAATGGCTGCATCGCCATAATAGCCGTCGAGTTTTGTACCAATATCCAAGCCCAAAATATCACCTTCTTTAATGACCGTATCATCCGGTACGCCATGGATACATACTTCATTGACCGAAGTACAGACTGAACCGGTAAATCCGTAAAGACCTTTAAAAGAGGGTTCTGCCCCATGTTCTCGAATATAGGCTTCACCCAATGCATCGATCTCTTTAAGTGTCATACCCGGTTTGATTTCATTTTGAAGATATTGAAGTGTTTTTCCAACGATCTCGCCAGCTCTTTTAAGCTTAGCGATCTCGTCAGGTTTTCTGATAGCAATAGCCATTATAGACCCACATTTCCCAATGTATCGTATTGACCCATCGTTCTTTGTGCTTCTATTTTTCTCATTGTATCCAGGGCAACTTGAACAATAATAAGTACAGATACCCCACCGAAGTAGAAAGATGCACCCATGCCTGAAATGATCGCAAAAGGGACTGTCGAGATAATAGCAAGATACACAGCACCTGAACCGGTCAATCTGCTTGCCACTTCATTCAGGAATTCTCTCGTATGTTCACCCGGTCTAACGCCGGGAATGAATCCGCCTTGACGTTTTAAATTGTCTGCAATATCTTTCGCATTGAATGCAATTGATGCATAGAAAAATGCAAAGAACATGACAAGTATGAAAGTAGCGATATTAAATACGATCCCGCCTGGAGCCAATGTATCAGCAATGGCGGTAACCCATGGATTGGTACTTGCCTGAAGCACAGTCAAAGGGAACATCAACACTGCCGAAGCAAAAATAGGAGGAATAACACCTGAAAGGTTGACCTTGACAGGAATATAATTCATGACCCTCTTTGTCTGGTTCTGCATGATGGTTTTTCTTGAGTAAGAGATAGGTACTCTTCTCTCACCCAGTTCCACATAGATAATAGCCAGGATAGTGATCAGCATGATCGCCAAAATTGCGAGTACTAATAAAAAGTTCATCTCGCCTGCATTTACAGATCTGATTGTATTTCCGATCGCCGCTGGCAATCCGGAAACAATACCCGCAAAGATAATTAGTGAAATACCGTTACCAATACCTTTTTGTGTGATCTGTTCACCGATCCACATAAGCAGCATCGTACCTGTCAGCATGGAGAATGTTGTCAACACTGTAAACATCATAGGATCTATCATCACGGCACTTTGTCCTGCACGTCCCGTCATGCTTTGAAGCCCCATTGAGACACCAATAGCCTGTACTACAGTAATAAAGATAGTGAAATAACGAATGATCTGCATATATTTTTGCATACCGTCACGTTCTTTTTTCATTTGACCGAGTCCAGGGAAAGTTGCTGCAAGAAGTTCCATAACGATGGAAGCAGTAATGTAAGGCATAATACCTAAGGAGATGATACTTAATCGGCTAACCGCATTACCAGAGAACATATTCATCATCCCAAGGGCATTGCTTGAGTTGCTATCAAAGAACTCTTTGATCACACCCAAGTCAACACCCGGAGTCGGAATATAGGCTAAAACTCTGTACGCAAAAAGGAATCCTAACGTAATGAGGATTTTTTGAGTTAAAGCGTTACCCATCTTATTTTCCGCTTGTGGTAACAGCTTCGTCTTTGATCTTAGATGCAAGATCTTTTGCGCTTGCTCCAATCAATTTCACTTTTGTTACAGTTTTTTGCAATTTGTGAACTGATTTGATACTCTCAAGCGTGATCTCATCAAGTTCAGCAATTGCTTTGATCTTTTCAACATTGATCACATACGGTTTCTCAATTTTAGAAGTGAAACCAATTTTAGGCAATCTTTTGTAAAGTGGCATTTGACCACCTTCGAAACCTCTTTTTTTACTGTAACCGGATCTTGCTTTTTGACCTTTGTTACCGCGTCCGGCTGTTTTACCTGTTCCTGAACCTTGACCACGACCGACTCTTTTTCTGTTACGAGTCGATCCCGGTGCAGGTTGCAAATTATGTAAACCCATACTTTACCCCTTACGCTTTAATTCTAGTAAGTGCTTGAATCGTTGCTCTTACTAGGTTATTTGGGTTGTTAGAACCGATTGATTTGCTAAGAACATCTTGGATTCCTGCAAGTTCAAGTACCGGTCTAGCAGCACCACCAGCAATAACACCTGTACCCTCAGACGCTGGTCTAAGTACGATACGGCTTGCATTGAACTTGTGCTCAATGTCATGTGCTATTGTTGTTCCTTTGATGTTTACTTTCACAAGGTTCTTGTGAGCATCATCAACCGCTTTTTTGATCGCATCCGGAACTTCTTTGGCTTTACCAAATCCGTACCCGACTGTACCTTTTTTGTCACCTATGACCACAAGTGCAGTAAATCTAAATCTTCTACCACCCTTCACAACTTTAGTAACACGACCGATATTAACGATTACTTCTTCGAATTCTTTTTCAATTTCTTCGTTTTGATTATTATTATTCATCATGCTTCCTTAAAACTTGATTCCAGCTTCTCTAAGCGCACCCGCAAATGATGCAACAACACCGTGGTACAAGTAACCATTTCTGTCAAATACAACATTCTCAATGTTTTTAGAAGCAAGATTTTTAGCCATTTCAGCAGCTATTTTTTTCACATCTTCTTGGTTTGATTTAAGACCAAGTTTTTTACCGTCTACAGATGCAAGTGTGCTACCTGCGTTATCATCAATTACCTGAGCATAGAAGTATTTGTTTGACTTGTAAACAGACAATCTTGGAAGCTCTGCTGTTCCAAAGATCTTACCTCTTACTCTCGCCTTTCTTTGAGCGCGAAGTTTATTTTTTCTTTTTTGAATACTTTTTAACATCTATCGCCCCTTACTTACCAGCTGCTTTACCAGCTTTTCTGATGATCACTTCATCTGTATACTTCACACCTTTACCTTTGTAAGGCTCCGGCGGTCTGAACGCTCTGATCTCAGCAGCGGCTTGACCTACTGCCTGTTTGTCACTACCATTGATCGTAATGATATTTTTATCCACTTTAATTTCAAGTCCTTCAGGAATATTGAAATTTATATCATGTGAGTGACCCAATTGAAGATTCAGTACTTTACCTTGAACCGCTGCTCTGTAACCAACACCGTTGATCTCTAAAGATTTTGTGAAACCTTTATCCAATCCGATAATGATATTGTTAAAGAGTGCTCTGTATGTTCCCCAGAACGCTGCATCTTGCTTTTCATCACCTTTTCTCAAAAAGGTAACTTCATTTCCGTCAATGTTGACATCAACTCTTCCGTGAGTTTCAAGTCTTTTTTCAAGATTGCCTTTTTTAGCCACGAGAGTCGTACCGTCAAGTGATACTTCAATACCACTTGCAACAGTTACTGGTCTTTTTCCTATTCTTGACATCTTGTCTCCTTACCAAATACTACAGATTACTTCGCCACCGATGCCGCGCTTATACGCTTCATCATTAGCAAGAACACCCTGGGAAGTAGAAACCACCAAGGTACCGTAACCGTTTTTAAATGTTCTGATCTCGTCTTTACCCTGGTGAACACGTCTACCTGGCTTAGAGATCTTCTTTATCTCATTGATAACGCTTTTTTCATTTTCGTCATATTTGAGAACCACTTTAATTGTCTTCTTGTTGCCATCTTCTTTTACTTTATAGCTCTCGAGGTAACCTTTATCTACCAAAATAGATACTGTTGCTTCAATTACGTTTGAGTGAAGAAGTGTTGTAACATCTAGTCTTCTTTGCGCAGCATTTCTTATACGAGTAAGAGAGTCTGCAATTATGTCTGTCATCATCTTTTTCTTCTCCTTACCAGCTTGCTTTACGCATACCAGGAATAAGGCCTTCATTGGCCATTTTTCTTAAACACACACGGCAAAGACCAAAATCTCTATATACAGAGTGAGGTCTACCACAAATGTTACATCTTGTATATGCCTGAGATGAGAACTTGGGTGCTCTCTTCTGCTTTGCTATCATTGATTTCTTAGCCATTAGTTTCTCCCTTTAGCAAAAGGCATACCAAGCTTTTCTAAAAGCGCGAATGCCTGCTTGTCATCTTCAGTACTTGTAACAATGGTGATGTTCATACCGTGAGTCTTGATCACTTTGTCAAACTCGACTTCCGGGAACATCAGCTGCTCCTGAAGACCGAAGTTATAGTTACCTCTACCGTCAAAACCTTTTCTTGGTGTACCCCTAAAGTCCTTCACTCTTGGAAGTGCAATAGAGACGAGTTTGTCAAAGAAGTTATACATATTTTCACCTCTAAGTGTTACTCTGATCCCTGAAGGTGCACCTTCTCTGGCCTTAAAACCTGCAACGGATTTCTTAGCATTTACGATCACTGCTTTTTGTCCAGCAATAAGAGAAATAGTATCTGCCATATTAGCGATAAGTTTAGAATCTTTACCCTCTTCACCTGCACCTACTGAGATCACTATTTTTTCAAGCTTAGGTGTCTGCATCGGATTTGTGACCCCGCACTCTTCTCTGAGTGCAGGTACGATGTCATTGTACTTTTGCTTCATTCTACTCATAAGATTATGCCTCTACTTTTTTTACATTTGAGATGTGGATAGGCATTTCAACGTTCGCAAATCCACCCTCTTTATTCTGCTCGCTTGGTTTAACAGCTTTTTTAGCCATTTTACAACCCGCAACGATCACTGCATCTTTTTTAGTAAGAACCTGAAGAACTTCGCCTGTCTTACCTTTGTCATCGCCCGCGATAACCATTACCTGGTCACCTTTTTTTATCTTGAATGTTTTAGCCATTACCATACCTCCGGTGCAAGTGATACAATTTTCATAAATCCTGCATATCTTGCTTCACGACTTACAGGGCCGAAGATACGAGTACCTATCGGCTCTTTTTTGTCATCGATGATTACTGCAGCATTATCGTCAAATCTGATAAGTGATCCGTTTTCTCTCTGGATCTCTTTTTTCGTTCTGACTACAACCGCTTTAACAACCTTACCTTTTTTCACTTTACCTGTTGGAAGTGCCTTCTTTACAGAAGCTACGATCACGTCACCTACAGATGCATATCTTCTTTTAGATCCACCAAGAACCTTGATACACATGATCTCTTTCGCACCAGAGTTATCTGCTACATTCAGTCTAGTAAAACCTTGGATCATTATACTTCTCCTCTCTTCACGATTTCAAGAAGTCTGAAGCTTTTTGTTTTAGAAAGTGGTCTACACTCTATGGCAGTCACTGTATCTCCAACATTAATGTCATTTTTCTCATCGTGAATAAGATATTTCTTAAATCTTTTTACTGTTTTGTGATATCTTGGGTGAAGTACTCTTCTCTCAACCAATACAGTTGCAGTTTTGTCCCCAGCCTTTTTAATCACAGTACCTGTTATTTGTCTTTTTGGCATAAATGACCCCTTACTTCGATCTAGCAGCAGTCAATGCTGTCTGGATTCTTGCGATATCTTTTTTCGCTACTCTTAACTCGGCAGTATTAGTCAACTGCATCGTTTTCTGCTTTGCATTTAATGTAAACAACTCAAGTTTTTTTTCTTTAAGCATCGCTACAAGATCTGCTTCGCTCTTGTCTTTTAAATCAATATAATTCATTACTATCCTTTGCAGTGATGATTTTACACTTGAATGGCATTTTATGGATCGCTAGTGTCAGTGCCGCTCTTGCAAGCTCTTCTTCAACACCTGCCATTTCAAAGATAATACGTCCTGGTTTAATATTCATAACCCATCTGTCAACAGCACCTTTACCTTTACCCATTCTTGTTTCAAGCGGTTTTGCTGTAAGCGGCTTGTCAGGGAAAACTCTGATCCAGGTTTTACCGGTTCTGCTGATTTTTCTTGTCATGGTGATACGTGCCGCTTCGATCTGTCTAGAATCAATTCTACCAGCTTCAACGGCTTTGATCGCGATATCACCGAACTCGATCTTGTTGCCTCTGAAAGACTTACCGCGATTACGGCCTTTTTGCTGCTTTCTCCATTTAGTTCTTTTAGGCATTAACATAGTTATTCACCTCTCTTCTTAGATGGTCTTCTGCCACCTTTTTTCTCTTCTTTTGGTTCTACTTGAATACCTTTTTGAAGTACTTCTCCCTTGAAGATCCATACTTTAATACCAATGATCCCGTATGTTGTATGTGCTTCTGCGAAACCGTAATCGATCTTAGCTCTGAGCGTATGAAGAGGAACTCTTCCCTCCAAGTACCACTCAGTTCTAGCCATTTCAGCTCCACCAAGTCTACCTGATACGGAAACCTTGATCCCTTTAGCACCTGATTTAAGCGCTCCCTGGATCACTTTTTTCATCGCACGTCTAAATGCTGTACGACGTTCAAGCTGTGTAGCAACATTTTCAGCTGCCAGTTGTGCTGATGCCTGAGGACGTTTCTCCTCTTTAATGTTGATCGCTACATCTTTACCAAGCATTTTGACAAGTGTTGCTTTCAACTTCTCAATATCCGCACCTTTTTTACCGATAATGATACCAGGACGTGCAGTCACGATATTTACTCTTAATTTTTTAACTGTTCTTTCGATGATGATGTTGGAAACACCTGCATAGAAAAGTTCTTTTTTAAGGTATTTTCTGATCTTGTGATCTTCAGCGATAAAATCAGCTGCTCTACCTTTTGCCGGGAACCATCTTGATTCCCAGTTTCTGTTGATTCCAAGTCTAAGACCTATAGGATTTACTTTTTGACCCATATTATGCGTCCTCCCCAGTTTTTTCAGCAACACCCACTTCAACCAAGATGTGTGCCGTTGGTTTAATGATTCTTGACGCAGTACCTCTGGCTCTTGGTCTCCATCTTTTCATTACTGCTGCCTTGTCCACTCTACAAGAAGTAATGGTTACTTCTTCAGGTTCAAAGTCACCGTTAGCCACTGCAGATGCAATGACCTTAGAGATGATACCTGCTGCTTTGTTAGGCATAAACTCTAGCGATGCAAGTGCAAGTTCTGCATTCATACCTTGCACTTCTCTAGCTATCAATCTTGCTTTTGTAGGAGAAACTCTTACGAATTTTAATAGTGCTCTACTCATATTACCCTACCTTCTTCTGAACAGAACCTTTGTGGCCCTTGAATGTTCTTGTTGGTGCGAATTCACCAAGCTTGTAGCCTACATGGTTCTCAGTTATAAATACCGGTACAAATTGTCTACCATTATGTACGTTGATTGTTAAACCAATGAACTCAGGGAAGATCACAGATCTTCTTGACCAAGTTTTGATTGGTTTTTTATCACCGGCTTCTTTTGCAGCCAATACTTTTTTCATTAGGTGACCATCAATGAATGGACCTTTTTTTGTCGATCTTGCCATATCTCAGCCCCTTACTTTTTTCTCTTAGAGATAATTAACTTATCACTAGCTTTTTTCTTACGAGTCTTGTAACCCTTCGTTGGCATACCCCAAGGAGATACCGGGTGACGACCAGAGTTTGTTTTACCTTCACCACCACCGTGCGGGTGATCGATCGGGTTCATTGCAGAACCACGTGTTTGTGGTCTGATACCAAGATGTCTGCTTCTACCGGCTTTACCGATAACGATATTTGAGAAATCTTCATTTCCCACTGTACCGATCGTTGCAAGACACTCACCAAGGATGTATCTCATTTCACCAGATGGAAGTCTAAGTGAAACGTATTTACCGTCTCTACCCATGATCTGAGCATAACCACCGGCAGATCTAGCGATCTGTCCACCATGCCCAGGGTTCAACTCGATGTTGTGTACCAATGTACCCACCGGGATGTTCTTAAGTTTCATTGCATTACCGGTTCTAATATCAAGACCGGATTCAGCTGATATGATCTTGTCACCTACGTTAAGGCCTTTGGGTTGAAGTATATATCTTTTGTCACCGTCAACGTAGTTCACAAGACAGATTCTACAGTTTCTGTACGGGTCGTACTCAACAGTTGCCACAGTACCTTCAATACCGAATTTGTTTCTTTTAAAATCAATGATCCTATAAAGTTTTTTCGCACCTGCTTCTCTGTGACGAGATGTGATTCTACCGTTACTGTTTCTACCTGCAGATCTTGGAAGATTCTTCAGTAGTGCTCTAACACTTGCTTTAGCCGTAATGTCACCGCTGTCAAGGTTAGTCATATAACGACGTGAAGGTGTGGTTGGTTTATATGTTTTAATTGCCATCTTCTATCCTTATACCGCTAAGCTTTCGATTTTTGCATCTTCAGGAAGCTTGACATAGAACTTTTTCAAATCCGGTCTTTTCCCTTCGATACCTTTAAATCTTTTCACTTTACCGTTCACTCTCATGGAGTTCACTCTAAGTGGATTGATCCCGAAGAACTCTTTGAAAACTTCTTTAAGACCGTTTTTAGTCATTCTTGGAGTTGTTTGAACTACGATGACACCTTCTTCTTGAAGAGCCAAACTCTTCTCTGTATACATAATTGATTTAATATCTGTAATATCTGCCATCTTAAGCCTCTTTAGTCAATTTATCAAATATTGCTTTTTCCATCACGATCGAGTGATATGCAGCAGCAAGATAAGCATTAAGCTCATTGGGTTCAATAAGGTATGCGTTCTGAAGATTTCTGAATGCCAAGAATGTTTTGTCATCGATCATCTCTTTGACTACCAGTACATCTCTCTGCTCAAGACCGTTCACAAATGCCAAAGCGTCTTTTGTTTTACCGGAGTCAATAGAAATGTTATCTACAACAAAAAGTCTCTCATTCGCTGCCATCTCTGCAAGTGCATGCATAAGTGCAAGTTTCTTTTGTTTTTTGTTTACTTTTTGATCATAGTTTTTGTTTGTACTTGGACCAAATGCAACACCACCGCCAACAAAAAGTGGAGATCTCAATGAACCTGCTCTGGCACGTCCGCCACCTTTTTGAGCCCATGGTTTTTTACCGCCACCGCTTACTGCAGATCTGTTTTTAGTTTGAGCAGTATTTGCTCTAAGCCCGGCTGCATACGCTTTACAGTAAAGGTAAAGGTTATGCGGGTGAACTTCTAAAAATGATGCAGGAAGGTCTGTTGTTTTAATTACTGTTGTTTTCATTATTTAACTATCCTTACCAATCCTCTGGCACCATTGTGACCAGGAATTGAACCTTTTAATACTAAGATGCCGTTTTCAGCATCAAATGATATTACGTCATTTTTTACAGTTGTTTTAGTGTTTCCGTACTGTCCAGGCATTTTTTTACCTTTTTGAACACGTCCTGGCCACTCAGCGTTACCGATAGAACCGATTCTTCTACCAAATCTGTGTCCGTGGGAACCAGGTCCGCCGCCAAATCCGTGACGCTTCATACCACCTTGGAAACCTCTACCTTTAGTGTCTAAAGATGTTTTCACAAGTGATGCTTCAGCCAGTGCTGCCGGACTTAAGTCGCCCGCCTCTGTACCTTCAGCTACTTCGATCGTCATAAACTTGTTGAACTCTTTGGAAACACCGTATTTAGTCTGCTGACCCTCAATGCTTTTATTGAGTTTTTTACTACTGTTATACGCAACAAGTGCTTTTCCGTCTTCTCTCACTTCACACACTTTCGTATCAACGACTTTAAGAAGTGTAACTGGAACACTTGGTACTTCAACAGTTCTGCTCATACCAATTTTTTCTACAATAAATTCCATTCTCTACTCCTACTTGTCCATTGATCTGATTTCAACTTCGATCTCAGGTGCCAGATCCAACTTCATCAATGAATCAATAGTATCTGAAGTCGCAGAAACGATATCAATCATTCTTCCGTGAACTCTAATCTCAAACTGCTCACGTGAATCTTTGTTTACGTGTGGTGATTTAAGAACCGTATAACGCTTGATCTTAGTTGGCATTGGAATCGGCCCTCTAATCTCTGCACCTGTACGTTTAACTGCATCTACGATAGCAGCAACTGATCTGTCTAGTACCCTGTGATCATAAGCTTTAAGCTTTAATCTAATTTTTTCCATATTTACCCTTTAAAGAACTCGTTAGCAAGGCAATGCCTGGGTGCCTAAAACACAGGGGTTTAACCCTCTAACATAAATTTAGGAACGCGAATTATATCCAAACTTTTTGAAAGGTGCAATACTTTTTAGCACAAAAACGGTACAATACAAAAAATTGTTTCCTTATAAAAAGGAAAGAAAGGCTTATATTTAATGGATCTTCTCGAATATTTTTATGAAAACCCTCCGATCAATGACCAATTTACCGTTCGTAAAACAGCGATTCCTTTGGATGATGACATAAATCTTTACGGTGCAAGAGGATGCGGGAAGACAGCGTTGGTGTTGGATTACCTGCAGCAGAAGGAGCAGCCCCCGCTCTATATTGATCTCGAAGACCCAAGCCTTATCCTCAACACCCTTGATACACTGCCCCTTCAATCCTATATTGATGAATTTAATATCAAAGAGCTGATTCTTGATCATTATGAAGAGGGGATGATAGATATTTTTCCCAAAGTTCAAAGACTAATCGTAGTAAGCCGTACACCCTTGAGGGATGATCGCTTTACACATACGCAACTCTTTCCTCTTGATTATGAAGAGTTCCTTGCATTTGAACATGCAAGTTCCGCGACCATTGCCTTTAACCATTTTCTCAAAAGCGGCACGCTTCCGGCTATGGCGAAACATACCAGAAGCACTACCCTTTTTATGAAACAGTTCTTCCAGCAGCAGTTCAGCCCCAATGAGCAGGCACTCATTCTTATTTTGGCACGTTTCAATACCCAACCGATGACCATACACCAGATCTACCATTTTACCAAAGAGCACTTCAAGATCTCAAAAGATTTTGTTTACGATACCATCAAGAGATTTCAGGAAGAGGGATTACTGTACTTTGTTGACAATGTGATCAGGCGAAGCGGTAAGAAAATAGTCATGTATGATTTTGCTTTTGTAAAATATCTTACCGTACATCAACCCTTTGGTGCTCAGTTTGAGAGTATGGTCGCCCTGACACTGCTTAAACACGGTATAGGGTTTCGTGCATTGGGACCGCACGGCTATATGACAGAGGCAAAAGAACTGATCATCCCTGCAGCCTTTGAAAGCGAAGAGAGTATTTGGGTCAAATCACAGAACAAATTTTCACTCTATAAAAAACACGGTATTCAAAAGATCACCATTGTCTCAGTTACAAATAGTTATCAGTTCGATATAGAGAAACTCCATTTTGAGGCATTGCCGTTTTATGAATGGAGTGTTATCAACGATGAAAGCTCCGAAGTGAGCTAGGTCATCTCCGGTTTTTCTTTACTGTCATAGAGGACAACGGTATTCCTGCCCGCCATTTTTGCTTTATAGAGTGCTTCATCTGCGTTTATATAGAGACTTTTCGTATCACAGACCTCCTCTGACATAGCTATACCTACAGAGAGCGTAATATGCCCATAAGGACTCTGTGCATGCACAATATCCAAAGCTTCCATATCTGCGCGTACTTTTTCTGCCAACCTTAATGCATCTCCTTCGCTGCAATCATATAAGACAATACCGAATTCTTCACCCCCAATACGATACGCTTCACGATGCCAGGAAGTATAACTGTTAAGTTGTTCTCCTATTTTTTCCAGAGCATCATCCCCCTGCATATGCCCATAGAAATCATTATATTTTTTAAAATAATCCACATCTATGAAAAGTAGTCCTGAGATCTTTTTCTCATTATCGATTCGCTCAAAAGCTTGGGTAAATGCTCGTTTATTATAGAGTCCTGTAAGATCATCTGTCTTTAAAAGATGTTCTATCTTGACATTCATACGCTGTACAGCTTCATGTTTTCTTCTGATCGCATAGGCATAATAGCCTGTTGAAAGCAGTAACAGCCCCAATAATGAAGCCACCGAATAGGTCAGCTTATAATCCACTTTTTCTATGTAGTTCAAGTGTCGGGTCCATTTGGAAAGTATCTCCTCTTTTGTATCGGTATTCAGGGAGATCAATGATTTCCTGATAATATCCTTAAGGATAGGTTTCTCCTTCAGTATGCCTGTATCAACATAGATGCTTTCATCTGTCTTCCCTACAATATCAAGCGCTTCATACTTTTTCTTTACAAGAAAATCAATGGCTTTGGAAAGGGAGAGCAGGCCGGCATCGATCTTCCCGTTTTTGATGGCATCCAACAATGCGGGTACGGTTTTCATTTTCACAAAATCATACGATACATATTTAGAGCATATCCTGTCTGTATACTCCTGGGAAGAGAGTATTCCTATTTTTTTGGTCCGGATATCATAAAGATCCGTAATAAAGCGGACTTTTTTGTTCATCACGATGACCATGGGACCGAAATCCTGTGCCTCCAGGAAATCATATTTTTGACTAAGTCTGTTTTTGGTCTCTTTATCCATTGACCCAAAAATAACATCACTGTATCGACCATTCGCAGGGTGAAGTATTTTTTCCCAGCTATTAGCAGGATGTATCTTCAGCTTGCTTCCCATATTGGATGTAATGACACGAAGGTAATCCCCCATGATCCCACGATAATGGTAAACACCGTTACCCAAAAGTGTAGGCAGCCATTGGGGATCACCGGTAAGGCTGATACTGTTTTTCTGCAGCCACTTCTCTTCTTCACTTGTATATTGGCTATGTACCTGCAGTTTTTTGGTATAAAAGGCATTCTCTACTGTCGGCAGCCATATTTTTTCGATCTGAGCAAGTTTTTTCAGACTCATCTTCTTTAACCCCGCATTGATCTGCTTGAGTAAAGGTTTATTCTCCGCATTGCAAATCGCATAGACATCATTGTAAAAATGTAATCTTTTATCTTTGATCTGCTTAAACCGGTTCATCTGTCCTGTTTTAATGAAATAGTAAACGACTGACTCCACATCGTCGATCAGTGCATCTATCTCACCTCTTTTCAATGCTTCCACCAAAGGCGGATAATCATCATAGGTGATCACATCTATACTATTCCCTATGGCATCTTTTACAAGTTGTCCGTAATATGCATCTATGGCTCCCACACGTTTATGCTGCAATGACCTGATATTGGAAATTTTAGAGTTACGCAGTGTAAAAAGTGAAGTCGCTATCTCATATATTTTGTCTGAAGCGTACATCCAGTCTCTGTCTTTGGTCGTTCCGGAGTGAAAATCAACTTCGCCTTTTTTGGTTGCCTCCAACGTCTCTTCCCACTTATAGAATTTATATTCTACCGTATAGTGATTCTGTTTTGCCCAGTGGTTCCAGAAATCAACTAAGAGTCCCGTAGGATTGCCTTCTATATCTTTTTGCGTAAAGGGGATGTATTCGGGGTCAATGGCAATTGTAAAATGTGTTTTCTCTGCTGCTGTTATCTGTGTAGAAAGCAATAATAAACATATGAATATCATATATTTTTTAATCATAGATGCATCAACGTTAACTCCCCTTATCGCTTTTCTAAACATTTTAATGCTGGTAGTCTACCTTAAAAGCTCTTAAACATCTATCTCTATGTGCATACTACATTCTTTATCCTCATCTTAGAGGAAATGTTCCTGAATATCCTGAAATCTCTCTTATCAAAAACCTATAAGCAAGCCTTCGCTATAATTCTTTCGCCTCTTTTCAGACCTGTGCAATGGTACTGAGGGACAACGGGTCAGGATGGGAACATAGCAGCCCACCTCTCTTTACTGTGTGCCGCAGTAATCTGGGAAGGGGTATTTCACAACTTTAACATAAAACATCCACTCATGTTTTTAACATAAGTACTATAGAGAGGTGGCCGAGTGGTCGAAGGCGCACGACTGGAACTCGTGTATGGGGCAACTCATCGAGGGTTCGAATCCCTTCCTCTCTGCCAGTTTAACTCACAAACAATCATCCACTCTTTTTTTATTTGAATTCATAATTATATTCCTACTAAGGGACGAGAACCCGATGTGTTCGATGGAGCAAAGCGGAATCTTTATTCTTATTTTATTTGGTAAATTTTTATTTTAATCGGTGCGCAATAAGTTTGATTTTATGTGTAGGATTGTCTTTTGTTCATATGGTTGGTGGTTTTATATGTACATTCTATCACCACAAATATTAGGTACACGTAGGGTGTGCCCTTAAGCTCTCTTCAACACAGGCACACGATCTACCTTATTCGAGTCTTTCACGTATGCCTGGTAAAGATCATAATTGTCCTGAAGTGTCATCCAAAACTGCGGAGTAGTGCCGAAGTAACGTGCCAGCTTCAGTGCCATAATGGCAGAGACACCTCTTTTTTCATTGTACAGTTCACTCAGTGTCTTGATGCCGACACCAAGATCGGCAGCCATTTTTGCCTGTGTAAGTGACAATGGTTCGGCAAATTCCTCTTTGAGGATGATACCCGGATGTGTAGATGGTCTAACTTTTGTCATAATCTGCCCCTTAATGATAATCCGTAATATGTACATCGTAGGCATTTCCGTTTTCAAACCGGAATACCAGACGAAACTGCTTGTTGATCCGAATACTCATAAAACCTGCATAATCACCTTTTAACTCCTCCAAATGGTTGGAAGTTTGATCATATAGATATATTATCGGTATACGATAAGTTTGTCAAAGTACATTACTGGTTTATCTGTTTTTTGTTGGAATTTTATCACTGCAAATACTCGATATGCGTAGGGTGTGCAATTGCACACCCTACAACTCCCCTCTAAAAGCCCTGTCCAAAAGAGAAGCCTTCAACGCTTTCAGGCTCTGCATCTTCTCTTTTTGGACTGATTTAAGAACCCGCAGAAGTTCTTTCGCAGTCTCAGGATGATAGGAACTATAAAAACTTATCTATTATATAGCTACTGCATACAGCATTTTTTGTATTTTTTACCACTTCCGCAGGGACAGGGGTCGTTTCTACCGATTTTTCTATCTACAGTAGAAGGTTCTGAAACATCTTCCCATCCTCCAAGCGGTACGCCAAACTGATTTACAGGTCTGGGCGTACTTCGTTCTTTTCTCAGTCCCAGTCTGATCTCAAGTTCTTCGAGGTCACAGTCATACCAAAGATCAACCGGCTTGTTTTGAAATACGCTTCTTATCAGTCCAATGTGTTTTGCCTGTGAGACATCCACCAGTGCAAAGATAGCAAAAGCATTCAACGCATCATCTTGCTCATCTTCATTCTCAAGATATGTCACAAGTGTCTTTTCCCACGCATCTTTCAAATGCTCGTTCCCGGCATCCAAAATGAACTTTTCTACACCTTCAAGCATTATCATCCGGTTAAATACGTTCTTTTTACTGTCAAGAAAGTAGTCGGTAAGCTCGGGGAGAAAATCCTTTCCAACCTTCTTTATGTAGTATATTAAAGCACTGCGGTAATAGTCGTCATCGTCACCAAAAAACTCCAAGCCCCTGATCAGTCTGCCAAAAGGCTTTTTTGCTTCGAGTTTTGCCAATACCAGTAGAGCATGTACGGGTGCAAAAAGTATGCCTTCATTCTTTTTGTTATACGGCAAGGCATTGATCTCTTCATCGAAAATGAATTCTGTCAACAGGTCAATATCCTCTTCGGTAAATCCAAGCTCAAGATAAGGGTGCATACGCTCCTCTGTTCGCATCAGCCCTGTACGTTTATACTTGACTAATGTACCGAATTTTTTTGGATATTTATCTGGTATCTTCATGCTTCTTCTCCTGTTTTTGTCATTTTCCTGATCTCTTCCATTAATACTGCATACTCTCTATCTCTTGCCAAGTCAAACAACTCTCTGGCATGCTTCTTTTGCGATTTTACCCACTTTTTACTCATTATCACAACTCCCCTCTAAATGCCCTGTCCAAAAGAGAAGCCTTCAACGCTTTCAGGCTCTGCATCTTCTCTTTTTGGACTGATTTTAGTTTTTCTGTTTTTTCTGCGATTTGGTCTAGATATTTGACTGTTTTTTGTTGGATTGAAATAGGTGGCAAAGGAAAATTAATTTGCTTAATATCTTTT
>JANTHR010000039.1 GCA_024762315.1 Sulfurovum sp. | reverse complement strand
ATAGACAAGCCCACGACCCCGACAGTCACCACTTCAAATAACTCTTTATACTCAAAGCTGTCCGGTATCATATGTACCAAAATGATAGACAATGCACCTTTCATCCCTGAGAATGTCAAGATGAACCATCCCTCTGCTCCTACAGGTGCAATGTGTTTCATTTTATCGCCTATAAAAGCAAATTTAGCCATAGACACAGCTCTTATAAGGGTAGTGATAGCAAACATGATAAGTATCTCTGTTTTATATTGCCATAACTTATCAAAATTTGCCATCTCTGCCAACACGAAAAATATCATGACCGCAGCAATATATCCAAATTCTTTTGCCATTTCATAAATGTATTCCAGTCTTTCATTGGTTGTAGCACATACATTTTCCAATCGGATTTTACGTAAAAAACTTTTACTTTTTGAAGCTGTTTGCGCATGACATGCTGCTTCAATATCCATGTCGATCCATGCTTTGGTCGCAATGATCGCAGTAATAAGTGTCAAGATACCACTGACATGCATCTCTTCTGCTATAAGATAAGCAAGGTATGCTTCTATAATAAAAGCAAAGAATTCACCACGTTTATCTGAAAAAAGTTTCATCAGCATATAAAATACGAATCCTACAGCAAGGCCGATGCCTATACTTACCACAAAGACCCTCAGTGCATCCAATGCGGCATCTCCTGCATCGATGCTTCCACTCATCATCCAAGGCAGACCTATGAAGAAAAAAGCAATAACGGCCGTAGCATCATTACCCAGAGACTCACCCTCTATGAGCACTTTAATATGTTGACTTATCCCTTTAAAACGGGAAAGTATGGACTGTACACTTACCGCATCTGTTGCCATATTGATAGCAAAAAGAGATACGTACCCACCCAAAGTAAGCCCTTCAAAGACATTCAGGTAATAGATACTCGCACCAATGATAATGGAGAGTGCAACTGCCACAACTGCCAGATAAAAGATATCCCATCCATACTTTTTAATGTCTGAGAAATGCAAATGTAAAGCATCACCCATAAAAATAAGGGGAATACAGAAGATGATGATCGTATCGAACTGATGTTTCATATCTATAGGTACTGCTGCAGGCAAATAGGTATAGACAAGATAAGAACCTATAAGCAGTAAAAAAACAGACGGTATTTTAAACCTGTTCGCCAACGCATCGGAAAACACGACCAAGCTCAATATTGTAATAAGTATTATTTCCGGTGCAAAACTATGCATTCTCTTCCTTTATATTCAATAATTTTTTCATCTCTTCCATGCTTCTGTAACCTTTTTGACATACCATATGCCCATCTTCATCTATGATGACTACCGAAGGAAAAGCATTGGCTCCCATGGAACGTGCTTTGGCAAAATCATGCTGCATCAGAAGTTCAGCCCTGTCACTCTTGTAAAATGTCTCGAATGTTCTTCTGTCAAGTTTAAGAGAGGAGAGCAATTGAGTCAATACTTCTTCGGAAGTAATATCTTTTGCTTGCATATAAAATGCTTCCTGCAAAATGTGAAGATACATAAAAGCTTCTTGCATACCAAAACATTCACGTACACTTATTACAGCTTTACAGGCAGGGTAAGTGTCGTATTCAAAAGATTCTTTTTCAAGCAAAGCATTGGAAAAACGCTGTCCCGTTCTTTGTGAGACCTGCGCCCAGTGGCCTTTAAGGTATGATCTTGCTTCTTCATCCCACGCCATTTGCCCTTTGGTACGCAAACCGCCCAATACCAAAGAGAAATCAAACTTTTCTTTATAGCCTTTACGCAATGCTTCCAGTACAGGTAAAAACCCCCAGCACCATGAACACATGGGGTCCACAACAAATATGATCTCTTTCTTTGCCATCAGAAGAGTGTACCGCTATCTTCAGATACAGGTGTTTTAGGTACATTTTTTTTAGGATGAAGCGGATCATCCTCCTCTTGAACCTCACTTGGGTCTTCGTCAATATTCAATGTTTCAGCCAAGTCAGTATCTTCTTCAAGATAGATCTCTTCTGTACTCTCATTTCCTTCCCCCAGCATACGTGCATAGGGGTTTACGCTCTTTTTATGACCGTTGGGTAAGACGGACTGTTTTGTGTAGAGTTCACTTTTCCCCTCATATTCTCCCCTAAAAACACCCGGAGGTATATCAAAAGTACGTTTTGTATTGGGGTGGACTTCAAGCAGTTTTTTATAATAATATGCAAAAGCAGGTGCGGCCAGTGCACCGCCCGTTGCCTTTTTGCCTATAGGTCTATTGTTATCCCGCCCAAACCATACGATCGTCTCTATCGTTGGAGAATATCCGCAGAACCAGGCATCTACCCCATTATTTGTCGTACCTGTTTTACCGGCCAGCTCTATACCTTTTACACTTGCATTTCTACCCGTACCTCTCTTGATCACATCTTTGAGTATATCTGTCATCAGATATGCCTGTTCCGGTGTCGTAAAATCTGCGATCTCTTTAGGACGTGTCTCATAGATCACGGCCCCCTCCCTGGAGATGATCTTGCTTACCAGTCTTGGTTCTATCATATGACCTTCATTGGCAAAAACAGAGAATATCTGTGCCATTTTCAGAGGACTCAACCCAAGGTTACCCAGAGCAATGGACATATCTTTTGGAATATGCGGCACATCCAGGAACTTCAACCTGTTTCGTATCGTCTGCAACCCGAGGTCCGCTACAAGATTAATGGTAGCAAGATTTCTTGAATGCACCAATGCTTCTCTTAGGGAAATAAATCCTTTAAAATTCCTCTCATAGTTTTTGGGTGCCCAGACTTTTGTTGTACCTTTATAGCTGTATTGGAATGTTCTTGCCATATCGGTGAGTGGTGTTGCAGGGTTGTATCCCATATCCAAAGCGGTTTGATAGATGAACGGTTTGAATGCAGAGCCGGGTTGACGTTTGGATTGCGTAACCCTGTTGAAAGCAGACTTTTTATAATCCACTCCTCCCACCATTGCCAAGATATCGCCTGTCTTGCTCTCAACTGCTACAAAAGCACTGTTGAGTGTCGTCTTCTCAGGGTTTTCTTTATATCTTTTTAATGCTTTGTTGAATGCATATTGCACAGCTTCTCTTGCTATGGCCTGCTGTTTCATATCTATGGTTGTATAAATCTGGTATCCGCCTGTACGGATATCTCCAAGTTTTCCCCTAAAACGTCTTACAACCTCATCTACGATATAAGGTGCAATATTCTGTGTAAGTGAAGTTTTATAGACTTTGGGCGATTCTTTGACTGCCTTGAGATAATCACGCTGTGAGATCCACCCAATATTTTTCATACGGTACAGTACATTGTTCGCACGGTTCAAAGCACGCTTATAATGACGTAAAGGATTATAGAAACTCGGTGCATTGGGGATCCCTATCAGCATCGCAGACTCTTTCAGTGTAAGGTCATTCAGTGCTTTATGAAAATATCCATTGGCTGCTGTTTTGATACCAAAATAGTTATTACCGTACGATATTTCATTGAGGTAACGCTCTATGATCTCTTCTTTACTCAATTCATGTTCTATTTTTAATGCGAGGATCGCTTCTTTGATCTTGCGGACAAGCTTTTTTTCCTTGGTCAATAGTTTATTTTTAATCAACTGCTGCGTAAGGGTACTTCCTCCCTCAACAAAACTTCCCGCTTTAATATCTTTCACAATGGCCCTAAGAATGGCATCGGGATTAACACCGCTATGCTCAAAGAAGCGCGTATCCTCCATAGCTACCAGTCCCTCGACCAAAACACCGGGAATCTCATCATAACGGGCAAAGAGACGATGCTGCTTTTTAAACACATAAGCAAGTTTTTCACCGTTTCTATCTAAAATGATACTGGAGGTCTCAGGCTTGTAGTTAATAAGCTTATCTGCATCCAAAGATATCTCTTCATAGGCATAGATGAATGCTCCTATCAACAGTACAGCGAACACCATACCCAAAATAATAGAACCTTTTACTACACGATTGAACACTACAAAGCCTTAATTTTTATATTTATTTTACCGTATTATGTCTAATGAGTGCTAACGCATGTTTAATCTTCTTCACAGGGACATTTACATTGAGTATCACTCGCATAATAGGTTTTTGTACCGTTGGTTGACGTATAGCACCTACAAGGTACCCTTGCTGCATTAAACCTTTTTGTATGAATTGCGTATGTTCATTGGTAGGCATGACCATCGGTAAAATAAGGCTTTTGCACTCTGTACCTATGAATTTTTTTACCATCTGCTGCCGCTTGGCTATTTTCTTACGGTATTTCTTGGCATTTTTACGTACATATTCAACACTCACAAGTGCCAATGCCGTATCAAATACAGAAGGTGCAGTAGAGTAGATAATAGGTTTGGCTCTATTGACCAAAAAACTGATGATCTCAGACGAAGCCAAAATATATGCACCATACGATCCGTATGCTTTACCCAAGGTGCCCATTTTAATATGGCGTTCATTGATCGTAATGCCGTAATACTCAAAAATACCCAAAAGTTTCTTCCCAAGTACCCCTGCACTATGTGCTTCATCTACGATCATAAGTGCTTCGAACTCATCCGCCAAATCAAATATCTCTTTTTTACAGAGGTCACCACCCATGGAGTAGACACCTTCTACGGCAATGATTCTCCTTTTTGCAGGATGTTTGGAGAGTTTTTCCCTAAGATCATCTACATCATTATGTCTGAAGGTCACAACCCTCTCACCCAGAAGCTGTGCAGCCATCACACCTGAAGCGTGATATGCTTCATCCATGAATAACATATCACCTTTTCTTACCAACGCCTCTATCAGTGACATATTGGCAAGAAAACCTGACCCGACTACGAGTCCCTCTTCAAAACCGTTCTGTTCCGCCATGGTCATTTCAAAGATACGGTGAACAGGATGGTACCCATTGACCAGCATACTGGCTTTGGAACTTAAAGTCTGATACTCTTTGACCAGCTTTACTGCTTTATTGAACTGTTTTTTATTCTGCGACAATCCCAAATAATCATTACTTGCCAGATCTTCCAGCCTGTCATCAAAAAGTATACGCTCCCTGAAACGGCCCGCTTTTTTAAGCGCTTTTAACTCATTTTCATACATTGCTATATCCCCATTTCAGCCAAGGCAACAAGGTTTCAACCTGTAATCCCATAGCGGTACTTTCATAGCCCTCTACAGATTTGATGTACTTTTTGCAAAAACCTTCCACCATACATCCCCCGGCTTTCCCCTGCCATAATCCACTTTCAAGATAGGCTTCAAGGTCATCCTTTTCGAACGGGGCGAAATGATAGTATGTTGCCGAGATATCTGTAAAAAGCAGTTTTTTTGATTGGTAATGAAGAGAAGAAATGATGGAGATCATCGAACCGCTCTGCATCTTTAATATGCGTCTTGCATCCTCTATATCTTTGGCTTTACGTAAGATAGTTCCGTCTGCTGCCGTAATGACGGTATCGGCACATAAAAGCGGTAACTCCAGTCCAAATGCTTTAACAGCTTCTTCAAGTTTACCTTTGCTAGCGGCATAGACAAAATCTTTTGCTATGCCTGCTGTAATTTGTTCTTCATCAAAATCAACAGACTTTTGCACAAAGTCTATGCCAAAGTTGCGAAGCAGTAACGCCCTTGACTCCGAAGCAGAACAAAGACATACCCTTGCTGCACTCTTACCACCTGTCTCCTCACTCCTCACTGTTACAGACCTCTAAGGCTTACACCCAGATAGAGAGCCAAAATACCCAGTGCGATATTCACAGGCAGCAACAGGTCGGGAATAAGCTTCACCTTTGCTTTTGCCTCAGGCAGCTTACCCATTTCAAACAATTTCCATGCTGCTCTTCGCTGCATATACATGTACGTAAAATTGAGTGTCATAGCTGTCCAGATGATCTCCTTGCCAAGAAAAAAAGACTTTAGATCACCATGATGTCCTTGAGAGCCGATAGCCATCATCAACCCTGTTACCAAAAGTGTAATGATAAAAGGAATGACCAGATGAAAAAGTCTTCCTGTAATTTCAAGCGTCTTGCCTAACTTTATTTTTGGCTCTTCGATACTCTGTAGTACTGGATGCACGGCTATGCGAATAGCGATCATCCCGCCTACCCATATAAAAGCAGAAAGTACATGCAAAAAAACGACCGTATGACCATACATCTTAGTTACTGCCTTCAAGCACTTCTGCAAGATAGGTCTTTGCCTCTTCGAGTGCTATTTGTATCTTGCTCGGATCTTTCCCACCGGCCTGGGCAAAATCAGGACGACCACCGCCGCCGCCCCCTACGATAGGTGCGATAGACTTGATCCAATCACCTGCTTTTACGGCAGTATTTTTGGCACCTGCTGCAAGCAGTACTTTGTCGCCCTTTTTTTGGAAAAGCATGATCGCAACATTCTCATACTTGTTCTTTGCCTCATCGATAAGCTCTTTGATATCTCCGGCTTCTACTTCATCTACAATCACCGTCACACCGTTCACTTCAGAGGCGGTCAACTCTTTTTTCGTACTGCTGAGCGCTGCTTGAAGTTCGCTTTTGAGTGTTTTGATCTGCTCTTTGAGTTTGGATATACCGGCTATTGGATTTTGATTCTTCACTTCCTCTTTGATCTGTACTATTTCATCTCTAAGTGCTTTGACTTTCTCTACCGCCGCTCTGCCGCAGATCGCTTCAATACGGCGTACTCCTGCACTCACGCCACTCTCTTTGGTGATCATAAAAAGACCTATTTGAGAGACATTATTTACGTGTGTACCCCCACAAAGTTCTACTGAAGCATCACCAAAACTGACTACTCTTACCTCGTCACCGTACTTTTCACCAAACAGTGCCATTGCACCGGAGTTCTTTGCTTCATCAATACTCATCAGTTTTGTCTCTCTTGGTATCGCACGGGCTATTTTGTCATTGACCCAATCCTCTACTTTTTGAAGCTCTTCGGGGCTAAGTGCCTGCGGATGAGAGAAGTCAAAGCGAAGACGCTTATCATCATTGAGTGAACCCGCCTGGGAAATATGATCTCCCAAGATCGCACGTAGTGCCGCATGAAGCAGGTGCGTAGCAGAGTGGTGCTTCTCGATCTCTGCACGAGACTGATCAACTACAGCTTCTACCTCATCGCCCACAGCAAGTTTACCCTCAACCTCAGAGAGATTCATATCAAGGAATTTCTTAGTATCTAAAATCCTAATTCCTGATTCCTCATTCCTCATTCCTAATTCACCCTTGTCTCCAGTCTGTCCACCGGACTCAGCATAAAATGGTGTCTTATCAAGCAGTACCCAACCTTTACCGTTAATACTCTCTACTTGTTTAAAATTCTCATCCAGCAGTGCCAACACTTTGGCATCTGCTGTTGTACTTTCATATCCTACGAACGCATTTTCTCCAAACTGCTCTTTAAGTACTTTGAAATCTCCTGTAGTTGCAGCATCACCTGTACCTTTCCAGTTGGCTTTGGATTGTGCTTTTTGGGCTTCCATCTTTGCATTAAAAGCATCAATATCAAGTTTGATACCTTTCTCTCTGAGCATATCTTCTGTCAGATCAAGCGGGAAGCCATAGGTATCATAGAGTTTAAATGCCACTTCACCGTTAAAGACATCAGAAGTATTTTCCAACTCTTCATTAAAAAGTTTGATGCCTGCTTCGATCGTATCAAAGAAACGTTCCTCTTCCATTTTCATAGAAGTCTTGATCGCTTCAGCACGTTTGGGGAGATAGTCGTACTGTTCACCCATGGTCTCAACAAGCGTATCAACAAGTTTATGCATAAACGGTTCTCTTAGACCCAAAAGGTATCCGTGACGGATAGCACGACGCATGATACGTCTCAGTACATAACCACGCCCTTCTTTGTCAAAGTTCACCCCCTGCGCAAGCAGGAAAGAACATGAACGCAGGTGGTCTGCAATGACACGGTAACTTGCAGAGTCAGCCGCATCATAATCATAAGGCACACCTACCAGTTCACCTATTTTCTCCAAGAATGGCATAAAGAGGCTCGAGTGGTAGTTGTTCAGTTTCCCCTCTTTAATGGCAACGACCCTTTCAAGTCCCATACCTGTATCGATGCTGGGTTTTGGAAGTGGCGTGAGCGTACCGTCTTCACTTCTTTCGTACTGCATGAAAACAAGGTTCCAAATTTCGAGGAAACGGTCACCCTCTCCGCCCATCACATCCTCTTCAGAATGAAAATGTTCTTCACCCTGATCGTAGAAGATCTCAGAACATGGTCCGCAAGGTCCGGTATCACCCATCTGCCAGAAGTTGTCTTTGTCGCCAAAACGGATGATGCGGTCTTTGGCAATATATTTACTCCAAATCACTTCTGCTTCATCATCAGAGTCATGTACGGTAACCCAGAGTTTTTCAATAGGCAGATTCAGATACTTCTCATCGGTAATGAACTCCCATGCATAGGCGATAGCCTCTTCTTTAAAGTAGTCTGCGAAAGAAAAGTTCCCCAGCATTTCAAAAAGGGTATGGTGGCGCGCAGTATAACCGACATTGTCAAGGTCATTGTGTTTTCCTCCTGCTCTCAGACAGGTTTGAGAAGAGGTCGCACGAGGCGGATTCGGTATGGGTGCTTCACCTGTAAAAATATTCTTGAACTGTACCATGCCGGCATTGGTGAACATAAGCGTCGGGTCATCAGGCACGAGTGGAGAACTCGGTACAAGCTTGTGCCCTTTGCTTTGAAAATAGTCTAGAAATGATTTTCTAATATCCATGGGTTAAATATCCTAAAATGATGTTGTATTAATTGGAGATATTTTATCTAAAATGAGGTTATTGGGAGATAAAACGCAGAGTTGACTGTATATAGAAAGCTACTTCACCTCCGAATTCGGAGGCGAAAAAAAACAGTTTGATCACAGTTGAAAGGTACAGATATCATCCTTATATACATTGTCAAACTCAAAGTGACCATCTATATCGGTACGACCAAACAAGCTAGAAGTACATTCATATGAGATATTACTCACACCACCCCCAGCATCGTTTTCTATAAACAGATCATCAATCGTAGAATCTACAATGCTCAATTCAAGTTGCAAAGAGCAATCATCATTAGGATAAAAGTAAAAACCACCGCTTCCGTCTGTCAGTTCAATGGTGTTTCCGTCACAGGTATATCTGATATCTGCAACACCATATCCATCCTGATCCACAACATGATATTTGACCTCATCAATATAGTAATCATCTGAGCTGCCGCCACAACCGCTTAATGCTAAAACAGCCACTGCTGAAATAGCTAAAAATAGTAATTTTTTCATCACAAACTCCTATTGGTTTATAATAGTAGTTTGCCAAGAAATTGTGTCACATTTGTGTGATTTGACCTATGCTTACTGATTCCATTTTCTGATTTTATTGTGACAAGAGATACATTGGTCCAAGACTTTGGTATAGTTCATTGCTGCACCGTGTTTATGTCCGTCTTCAATATTCTTTTTGATCTTATCTGCAAACTTCATAATATGCGCTGCCTGTTTTCTGGCAAAAGTGGAACTGTAATCCATCTCTGTTTTCTGAGGTACCTCTACGTTGCTTGAAGCTTGCTTGAGATTTGCAACTCCCTGAAGTACCATTTTTTTATTGTTATAGAGTATCCCTCTTTGTATCTGTGCCATAGATGCTTCCATCGTTTGCATATCCTGTATTCTGTCGGCCTGATCATATGCATGGAGGCTAACTGCGAGCGAACTTATCGTTAAGAAACTTACCATTATCTTTTTCATCAATTCTCCTTATAAGTTTGATTTAACCTTATACATTTATTATATCATATTTTTTATAATTCCTTTAAAAGTGTTGCAATCTTTTGGCTTCCTTCTTTTTCAACAATAGATATCAAGCCTTTACTCTTCAATGCCATATCTTCATCAAGAAGTGCCAGAATCCTGTCTGCTTGTATTTCATCTTCTCTCATGAGCCATGCCAGATCTTTCTCGACCAGGAATTTGGCATTATGGAACTGATGGTCACTCGCAGCATGCGGATACGGAATGAAAAGCGTAGGAAGTGCTGTGGCACTTAACTCCCAAAGTGTCGAAGCCCCTGCTCTGGCTATGGCAAGATCCGCTTCATTCATATAGTCAGCCAGTTTGGTCGTAAAACCGAATACTTCTGCTTCTATACCTAACTCACTGTACGCTTTTTGCACTTCTTCTATATTGTTTGCCCCTGCCTGATGAATGATCCTGATCCCCTTGTGCTTTAACTGTGGGGCAATGCTGAGGGCCAGAGCATTAATAGCCTTTGCTCCTTGTGAGCCTCCAAGAAAAATAATCGTTTTTACCCTGTGGCGGACATGTGCATTTTCAAAAAATATCTCTTTGATCGGATAGGCTTTAATAGGACTTTCTTCAAGATATGAGGAGATAAAGTATGTTGCATAGGGCTTTAAGAGTTTATTGAGTGATCCCAATGCTGCATTTTGTTCATGTAACACCAGGGGTGTACGTGTAAGCTTGGCTGCAAATGCCATAGGTGCTGCAGAGAACCCCCCTACGGAAAAGACTACTTTTGCTTTATGCTTTCGTATAAGCTTGATAGCTTTGAGGGTCGCGGCCCCCATCATGAAGAGAGATTTTATCTTGCCAAGTCCTCCCTGATTGACCACACCACGTGTCTCAAAAAAATACTTATACGCAAAATCATCATCTGCTTCAAACCACTGCTTATCCTGCCCTTTGGTCGAACCGACATAAACAAGCTCCAACATGCTCCCTGCTCCCTGTTCCCTGTTCCCTATAAGAGCCTCTTTCACTGCTTTGATGATGGCAAGGTGACCACCTGTTCCACCACCTGTCATAAGTATGCTCATAAAATCTCTCCTGCTGCATTTCTGGGTACTTTCTTCGATATCATCAAAACCATTCCAATAGCCACACAGGAAGCCAGAATATGTGAACCGCCATAACTCAAAAACGGTACAGCGATCCCTTTAATAGGCGTGATACCTGAAATACCGTAAGAGTTCAAAATAAATGAGAAAGCGATCAGAAGCCCTACCCCTATGCAAAAGAGATAATACATCGGGTCTTTTACTTTGGAAGCTATTTTAAAGATACGGAATACAATGAACAACATCGTGAAAGTTACTAAAACCAAGCCAAAAAATCCAAGCTCTTCAGTCATGCCTGCCAAAATGAAATCTGTATGTACCTCACTCAAATAGCCCAGTTTAAACTGTCCGTTCCCTAAGCCTTCTCCGAAAAATCCGCCGTTATGAATGGCATTGAGTGAATTTGATATCTGCCAGGGCTCTTTGACGCTGGTCTCTATCCGCAGATTCTGTACAGATTCAAAAGGGAGCATAGAGAGTATGCTGTCCTGTACCGTACTCCACCAACTTTTGATCCTTGCCATACGGTGCGGTGCAAAGAATATAAGTCCTATGACCCCAATGAAAGCAGCCGACAGCAGCGTAAAAAAGAATTTCATTGAGCTGCCGATGAACAGGAACAATACCAAAAGGGTAGCACCCAGCACCACGACCTGTCCCAGATCCTTTTGAAAGACGGCAATGATCACAACAGCCAAAAAGAATACTCCAAGGTAAGGAGAAAAGGCGCGCACTTCTTCCACAAAACCCATTTTTGTTTTATTGAGAAGCTTACGTGCAAAACTCCATGCCAAAAAGAAGACAAATCCTACCTTGAAGAATTCTACCGGGGCTATGGAGATAGGGCCTATGTGTATCCAGCGTTTGGCACCTCCCACCGCATTGACCAGAGAAGAAGGAAGGAACTGCATCGCCACCATAAGAATAAAAAAGAGTATAAAAAGTGACAATCCTACAACAGAGAACCATTTGTCAGGATCCATCTTGCTCAGTATGACCATAACAACAAAGCCTATAAGAATCGCCAGGCCCTGTCTTATAAAAAAATGAAAATCTGTATAATGAAAATGCAGTACAGTGTAGGTTGAAAGAGAATAACTCATGACCAAAGAGAGTGTCAACAGTATCATGACTCCAGCTAAAAGGGGTTTATCGATCATATCTATTCCATTAATGTAATATTAATTAGTATTTTATCAAAATTAATAGATAACTTTGATAAAATTTCATATCTGACAGGGAAAATAATGAATAGAAAAATACAAAACCAGGCAATACACCAAAGAAAATACAAAATTACAGGGCTTTTTCTTATCTTGATAATTGCTATGGCTATATTTCTCTCTTCTGTTCTGAAAACCATCGCTTCTGAAAGAAATATCCCTTCACACAATACTACCATTTATGACCGTTCATTTCGCGGCAGTATCATCTCTGCAGATGAGTATACCCTCAGCAATTCACAAAAAACCTATCAGGCTGTGATACGCGGAGCAAGTATCGATCCCGATAAAAAAGAGCTTTTTATAAAACTTTTCAGTATTTACAGCGGTATCGGGCAAAAAGAACTGCGTAAAAAATTCAAAGATCGTAAAGGCCGGGAGATAAAAGGCAATATCATCCTTTCAAAAAGCATTACTTCACGACATGCAATGCAACTTAGATCCCTTGCCTACAAACTTAGAAAACTGGGGGTCTTTCGCTCCATCAAAAACCGTAACGGTATTGAGGTACTCTACGGTCTGGACATCATAGAGAACGGTGAGACCAGACGGTTCCCGCTCAAAGATGTGATGAGTCCCATTCTTGGATATGTAGGCAAGAAAAGTGATGGACGCTACACAAGACCTGAAGGGAAAAAAGGGCTTGAGCGAAAGTATGAAAAACATATCACATCAAAAAAGAACGGATATTTCAAAGGGAAACGTGATGTCATCGGTGCAGTAATACATGACAAGAACAGTATCAAAATGCAGCGTGTTGACGGACTTGATCTTCACCTGAACATTCCTTTGGCATTTCAAAGAAGAGTCGAGCTTATGCTTGACAGTATGAAAAGAAGCATCGATGCAGATGAGATCATAGTAGGGGTCATGGAGAGCAAGACAGGAAAAGTACTCTCTCTTGCCAGTTCTGAACGCTATGACCCTTCACATATCACCCAAAAAGACATCCCCGCACTCAACCCTAAATTTTCCGAGTACCCCTATGAAGCAGGTTCTGTTATAAAGCCCATTACGCTGGCTATTGCATTGGATCACAAGGTCGTTACGCCGAACTCATGGTTCAAGACCTATAACGGAAGATTTCAGATCGGCAAGAGGCGGTGGATCACGGATGATGAAAAATTCGATTCCCTGGATGCTACTGATATTATCGTTCACTCATCCAATATAGGTATCTCCCAAATATCATGGAGACTGACAGGCAAAGAGTTCAGAGACGGACTTCTCAAATTCGGTATAGCAAAACCATCCGGTATTGACCTCTCCCGTGATCTTCCCGGACAACTGAAACCACTGTACCTGCTTGACAATAAGATGCACCGGGCAAACAGCTCTTACGGTTACGGTATGATGGTCACTTTTGCACAACTTTTCAAAGCCTACAGTGCATTCAATAATGACGGGGTCGCTGTAACCCCTCGAATCGTTAACTATCTTCAGGATGCAAAAGGTAGACACTATACGCTTGAACCCAAAGTAGGCAATTTAAAAGCCGTAGGTAAAAAAGCTGCCAGACAGATACATAACATTCTTCTGGAAGTCGTCAAGCGGGGGACAGGGGTCAAAGCCCAATACCCAGGCCTGGAAGTCGGCGGAAAAACAGGAACTGCCCACATCGCCAAACACGGAAGGTATGTCAGAGAATACCACAGTAGTTTTTACGGCTTTGCCAATGATAAAAAAGGCCATAAATATACTATAGGTGTCTTGGTCGTACGTGCCAAGAAGCGTTATAAATACTTTGCATCCCAATCCGCGGTACCGACTTTCAGAAGAATCATAGATATTTTGGTAGAACTTGATTACCTTGAACCTGAAGGCGGCATTGAAGTCGTAAGTCCTGAAATAAAAGTACCGTCTGCTTCTTCCGTATCTACTGCAGTACAAAAAAGCCGAAAAACAAAACCTTCTGCCAGAAAAAAAGTAAACATAAGATCCCGCAAGAATGAGGCTAAAAAAGAGAAAAAAAGAAATACAAAAAAGAAATCTGTCAAATCACTCTTTAAGATAGAGACACAACCTAAACCTAAAACAAATGTAAAACCCAGACCGGCAAAAAACAAATCACCACATGAAATGTTTGATGATCTTTTTTAATACAGATTACATCCAAAGATTATCAATAAGCCTTGGTTTTCCTACCCATGCAGCTACCAATATGATCGTATTGCCTATCTCTATTTTTTCCAATGCATTGAATTCTCTATCTACGATAGCTACATACTCTACAGTATCAGCTTCCTTCAATACTTCCAGCATCTCTTTTTTGATTGCCTCTACATCCAACTCACCCGCCATGACCATTTTGCTAGCACGCTTGAGCGAGCGCGAAAGGCACAAAGCCCTGTTTTTTTCATCACCTTCAAGATAGACATTACGCGAACTGAGTGCCAAGCCGTTATCATCTCGTACGATTTCACAGGGGATGATATTCACGTCCATGAAATAGTTTTTGACCATCTGGGTAATGAGTGCCAGCTGCTGGGCATCTTTTTTACCGAAGTAGGCGTTGGCGGCTCCGCTTAAATTAAGCAGTTTCATCACCACTTGCAGCATCCCGTCAAAATGCCCCGGGCGTTTTTCTCCCTCCAATATATAGCCACGGACAGCCGGAGCACCAATACAGAGTTCATCGGCTTCATACATCTGATCGATACTTGGCATAAACAAGATGTCCACCCCTGCAAGTTCACATATTCTGGTATCTGCCTCCTCTCTACGAGGATAAGAGTCAAGATCCTCTCCTTCTAAAAATTGTGTAGGATTGACAAATATAGAGACAATAAGATGATCATTCTCTTCTCTGGCCTGACGGATAAGGGAGAGGTGCCCATGATGCAATGCTCCCATGGTCGGTACAAACCCAATGCTTCCCTGTAACGTTTTTTTAGCTTCCTGAAGTGCCTCTATCGTTCTTGCAATGATCATCTCTAACCTTTGGTTTTGGTAGTATTCTACCAAAAAAGAGAGTAGAGGGTAGAGGGTAGAGGGTAGAAATTGTAAAATATAAGTAAAAATAGAGAGAACTTTGTAACTTTTTGGTAAAATTTGACAAAAAAGTGTGTATGGTATTTTGGTATATGGTGAGTTTTTCTCTACCCTCTACCCTCTACCCTCTACCCACTCGAAAAGGAACTTTTTCACAGTGGATGCCTACGAATACAGCGAACTTTTAAAAACACTCTCCAAAAAGATGGAGAATATTACCAACATCATTAAGCCTGATGTACTTCAAAAACGCCTTAAAGAGATAGAGCAAATGCAGCAAGACCCCAACTTTTGGAATGATGCAGCCAATGCAGGAAAGATCTCTCAGGAAAAAACAAAAACAGAACGCATTTTGGAAAAGTACAATAATGCCAATGATGCCGTACATGATGCCCTAGAGTATTTTGAAATGGCCAAGGCCGAAAAGGATGAGGAAACGCTTGAGATGCTCTACGAAGATGCAGATTCTCTAGAAGAGCGCACGAACGCACTGGAAGTACAAATGATGCTAAGCGGAGAGCATGACAGTAACAATGCCATTGTCTCCATACATCCCGGTGCAGGAGGTACAGAATCCCAAGACTGGGCAAGCATGCTCTACCGCATGTACCTACGCTGGGCAGAACGCCATGACTTTAAAGTGGAAGTACTCGACTACCAGCCGGCAGAAGAAGCAGGTATCAAAGATGTGAGTTTCATCATTAAAGGTGAAAATGCCTATGGTTACCTCAAAGTAGAAAACGGCATCCATAGACTCGTTCGTATCTCCCCGTTCGACTCCAATGCAAAACGTCATACCTCATTCTCTTCTGTGATGGTCTCGCCGGAGATAGATGATGATATCGACATTGATATTGAAGACAAAGACCTGCGTATAGATACCTATCGTGCTTCAGGTGCAGGGGGGCAGCATGTCAATAAAACAGAATCAGCTATACGTATCACCCATGAACCTACAGGCATTGTCGTGCAGTGCCAAAATGACCGAAGTCAACATAAAAACAAAGCAGCGGCAATGAAGATGCTGAAGTCACGCCTGTATGAATATGAAATGGCAAAAAAACAGGCAGAGATAGACGGTATAGAGAAATCAGACATAGGCTGGGGACACCAGATACGCTCTTACGTGATGCAGCCCTACCAGCAAGTGAAGGACACACGTTCAAACCAAGCCTTTACCAATGTGGATGCCATATTGGATGGGGACATAGATAAACTTTTAGAGGGTGTGCTTATTGCTCAGGCAAAATAGAGGCTCTACTCCTCTTTATCTTTCTTCTTTTTCTCTATATATTTGGAGATGGTCTTTGTCACAACAATAGCCGTAACAAACGCAAGCAGTAGCATTAAAGTAGTATAGAGTGCATGCATCAGGTCTATTTTCATTTTATCTCTTTTAACATTTTATCTTCAAGTTTATACACTTTGCCACAACGCTCTGCCATGCTTTCATCATGGGTCACAAGGACCAGGGCCCCATCCGTCTTTTTGATATAATCGATCAATACATTCATCACCAAATCTGCCGTCTCTTTGTCAAGATTCCCTGTGGGTTCATCGGCAAAAATGATACGCGGTTTTTTACTGAGTACTCTTGCTATGGAGACACGTTGCTGTTCTCCTCCGGAAAGCTCTGAGGTCTTATGGTTCATGAGATGATCTATCTCCAGCTTCTTGAGTATCGCATCGTCTATTTGTTCATGTGAAAGCATTGTGGCTACTTCAATATTCTCCAATGCACTCATCCCCTTAAAAAGATAATGGAATTGAAATATGATCCCTACATCATAACGACGTAACGACTCTATGTCTCCATCACTCAGTGCATAAAGATCATGCTCTAAAAGTGATACACTCCCGTCAATGGGTTTCATGAATGTAGAAAAGATATGCAAAAGGGTAGACTTGCCTGAACCGCTACGCCCTACAATAGCCACACTCTCTTTGGCTGCTATCTTGAAATCTATATGATTAAAAAGCGGATAGTCAAAACTATGGGAAACATTGGAAGCTTCAAGTAAAAAATGAGACATTCAGAGCCCTTAAATTATTTTGGATATTTTAGCATAAAAAAGCAATAGAAGTGATATGTCAAGTTTGTACAGAAAATAGTCTTCTGATTTACTGTAGGTTTGGTCTGAAGGGGAATATGTAGAGAGGTAGCTTACTTATAGTAAATGACCGAACGAAACGAAGCCGTTTGGTCAAAAATGCAGTGAAATAGAAGAACTATTTCATTTGTGCTGCAACTTCTGCTGCAAAGTCCTCTTCTTCAACTTCGATACCTTCACCCACTTCAAGTCTTACAAAGTGTACGATCTCAGCTGTACCGCCAGCCGCTTTCGCTTTGTCCTGGATGTATTCAAGAACTGTTTTGCTGTCATCCATAACAAATTTCTGATCCAGAAGGCACTGCTCTTGGTCAAGTGTTGTATTGTCAGAAATGAATCTTGCGATTTTACCCGGAAGGATCTTGTCCCAGATCTTTTCTGGTTTACCTTCTGCCGCAAGTTCCGCTTTAAGAGCTTCTTCGGCTGCAGTCATTACTTCATCAGTCAATTGACTCATAGAGATGTACTGAGGAATGTTCTTAAGTGTCTTACCAAGTCTGGCAAGCTCTTCATTCTCTTTTTCGATAGCAATAATTCTACCTTGGGTCTCTTCTGCAACATATGCCGGATCAAAGTCTTTATAGGAAAGTGTTCTTGGTGCCATTGCAGCCGCATGCATTGCTACCTCTTTAAGAACAGGAGTCATGGCTTCAGCTGTCTTTTCAGAGTCACATTTCGCCTCGATGATCACACCGTTCTGACCGTTGGAGTGAACATAGCCGTTTACCGCTGTCGTTTCATCTCCAGCGATAAGTGCCGCTCTTCTTACATCAAGTTTTTCACCGATAACAGCGATGTTCTGTGCAAGGAACTCAGAGAACGGCTCACCGTTAATAGTTGAGTTGTTGATAGCGTCTGCATCTGCAAGGTTGTTCTCGAATGCATGATTTACAACTGTATCCAAAAGTGCTTTGAACTTGTCATTTTGTGCAACAAAGTCTGTTTGTGAGTTGATCTCAACGATCACCGCTTTGTGACCTTCGACTTTAATACCGATAGCACCTTCAGCTGCCACTTTCCCGGCTTTCTTAGCTGCTGCACCCATACCCTGGTCTCTTAGCCACTCCACGGCTTTGTCCATATCTCCGTCAGCTTCGGTCAATGCCTTTTTGCAGTCCATCATTCCTGCATCGGTCATCTCTCTGAGTTTTTTGATATCTTTTGGTCCAAAATTTGCCATCTTACGCCTCCGCCAATTCTTTTGCAGATGCTACTGCTTCTTTGAAGTCACCTTTAAAGCTGTATTTCTCTTCCATGACCTGGATCTGCGCATCTGTCATGTTCGCTACATCATTGAATGTATAGAAACCTTCGTCATTGAGTTTTCCGGCATATACTTTACCAACACCTTTGATCTTGGTAAGGTCATCACCTTTTTTTTCATCTTTTTCTGTTGCCTTAGATGCCGGAGCCGCTTTTTCTTCTGCTAGTTTTGCTACTTCTGCTTCTGTTGCCGGTGCCGGTGCCGCTGCTTCTTCAACCGCTGCTTCAGCCATTACTGCTTCCATCTCGCCTGCAGATACTTCTTCAACTTCACCACCGGTCGCTTCAGCATATGCTGCTTTCCCTTCGATGATCGCTTCAGCCATCTCTTTACAGAAAAGGTTAATAGAACGGATAGCATCATCGTTACCTGGAATTGGGTAGTCGATCACATCAGGATCACAGTTCGTGTCAAGCGGTGCAACCACTTTCATACCAAGTCTTCTTGCTTCTTTCACAGCAATGTGTTCTTTAACCGCATCTACAACGAACATCATGTCCGGAAGTTTTTTCATGTGTCTGAAACCTTCGAGGTAAGAGCTTAATTTCTCTTTTTTTCTCTTGAGCATCAACGCTTCTTTTTTAGTCAAAAGATCGATCTGGCCATTCTCTTCCATTTGCTCGATAATTTCAAGTTTTCTGATAGATTTTTTCATTGTCGGATAGTTTGTCAACATCCCGCCCAACCATCTTGTAGATACGTAAGGCATCCCACATCTCTCAGCATGCTCTTTAACTGCTTGTCTTGCTTGTTTTTTAGTCCCTACGAAAAGTACAGTTTGCCCTTCAGCTGCTGCATCTCTTACTATATTGTAAGTGTATTTGAAGTATCTAAGTGTTTTTTGAAGGTCGATGATATAGATGTTCTTTCTTGCACCGAAAATGAATTTCTTCATTTTTGGATTCCATCTTC
>JANTHR010000038.1 GCA_024762315.1 Sulfurovum sp. | reverse complement strand
CTATATGAAATGCTTTCATCTTTTTGAGCATGGCAAAACGATTGGCAGCATTCTCCAAAGCTTTGGAGGGAATACAGCCCTCAAACAGGCATTCGCCACCGGGTGCATCTCTCTTATCAACCAACAATACGGTTTTGCCGAACTGTGCTGCAGCCATTGCAGCAGGAGTACCTCCCGGTCCTGCACCGATTACTACAAGATCATATTTCTTCATATTTCATCCTTCCAATATTTGCAATACTTCTTCAACCGAAGCGTTCTTTACCGTGACTGCATAGATGGCGTCTGCCATACGAATGGCTTCATCAAGTGGACGCTGGTGGATGTTGCGTCCCGTTCCGTTCCGTTCCCGCGGCTGCCGCCTGTCGTCTTTTCACAATTTTCTATATACGCTTTTTCTTTATCGGCAGAAACATCTGCCGGAAGTATCAGTTTCATTACGCGCTCCTTCCAAGTTTCTGCTCAAGGTCAACGATCTTAGGCAGCGTACTTAACACACTGTCAGGATTGAGGCTGATGGAATCTATCCCCAACTTGACCAGATATTCGGCAACTTCGGGATAATCCGACGGTGCCTGCCCGCAGATACCGCTGTGGCGTTTATTACGCTGCGCACCCTGTACCGCCATCTCGATCATCTTAAGAACACCGGGATCACGCTCGTCATAATCGAACGCAACGACCTCGCTGTCCCGGTCCACCCCGAGTGTCAACTGTGTCAGGTCATTGGAGCCTATACTGAAACCGTCAAAGATCTGACTGAATTCATCGATGGAGATGACATTGTTCGGTATCTCGCACATCACATAGATCTTCAGGCCGTTCTCCCCCTGTTTCAAACCGTATTTCGCCATGGTGTCTATGACACGCTGTCCCTCTTCCACCCGCCGGCAGAACGGTATCATCAGGATGACGTTCTCAAAGCCCATCTCGTCGCGCACCCGTTTCATCGCAGCACATTCAAGTGCAAATCCTTCTTCATAGGCCGGGTGTGCATAGCGTGCCGCCCCCCGGAAACCGATCATCGGATTGTCTTCGGACGGCTCAAAAAATTTCCCTCCCAGAAGGGAAGCGTATTCATTGGATTTGAAATCACTCATACGAACGACACAGGGTTTGGGGTACACCGTTGCCGCGATCGTCGCAACCCCTTCAGAGAGACGTTTGACGAAGAAAGTTTCGGGATCATCATATCCATCCGTCAGTTGTTCAAGTGCTTTTCGCGTGGCATCATCGGTCTTCTCCGGATGTTTCAACGCCATAGGATGCACTTTAATGTCATTATTGATGATGAATTCCATCCGTGCCAGACCAATACCGTCCACCGGCAGTGATGCCAATGAAAAAGCGATATCGGGATCACCGAGGTTCATCATGACCTCTGTTTTTGTTTTAGGCAAAGCACTGAGGTCTGTTTCCTGAATTTCAAAGGCCAGTTTGCCGTCATAGACGTATCCTGTTTCACCTTCGGCACAGCTCACTGTCACTTCTTTCCCGTTCTTGAGTACATCAGTGGCACTGACAGCACCGACTACGGCAGGCAGCCCAAGCTCACGGCTGACAATAGCCGCATGACAGGTCCGTCCGCCTTTGTTCGTCACAATGGCCGAAGCGATCTTCATAACAGGTTCCCAGTCCGGTGTCGTAATATCGGCAACAAGGACTTCACCCGCTTTGAACTGGTCCATTTCTTTAGCATCGTTGATAATATGTACCTTGCCCGCACCGATCTTTGTACCGACGGCACGGCCGGTGGTAAGGATATCCCCATGCTCTTTAAGATGATAAAGCTTCAAAACAGAACCGCTTTGCCGAGACTCAACGGTTTCAGGACGCGCCTGTACCATATAGAGGTGCCCGTCACTGCCATCTTTGGCCCACTCCATATCCATCGGTTTGCGGAAGCCTGCCTTTTGTGAATAATGATTTTCCACTTTAATGGCATAATCTGCCAGTACCATGACATCTTCATCAGTGATACAGAAACGCTTGCGCTCCTGCACAGTCGTCTCAATGTTTTTCGTATATTCCACGGCCATATTGCTGACATGTGCCTCTTCGGCAAAGACCATTTTAAGTGCTTTGCTTCCCAAGCGGCGTTTGAGTACTGCACGGTATCCCTTGTTGAAAGTAGGTTTGTGCACATAGAAACTGTCAGGATCGATAGTACCAAGCACCACATTCTCCCCCAGTCCGTAAGCGGCGTTGATAAAAACTACGTCCCTGAATCCCGTTTCCGTATCAAGGCTGAACATCACCCCGCTTGCACCGATATCGCTGCGTACCATTTTCATAACCACGGCAGAAAGGTAGACTTTATAATAATCAAATCCGTTGTCATATTTGTAATGCAAAGAGCGGTCTGTAAAATTGGAAGCAAGACAGCGCATGTAGGAATCAAGCAGCTCTTCTTCATTCTGAATGTGTAGATATGTCTCGTTCTGGCCCGCGAACGACGCTTCGGGTGAATCTTCCGCCGTCGCCGAAGAGCGCACAGCGACGGAAAGCGACTCACCGTACTCTTCTTTGAGTTTGGCATAGTTTTGAAGTATCTCATTTTTGAGATCTTCGGGGATCTTTGCATGATACACAAGGTCACGGCAGGCTGCACCGCGCTCCTGGAGCTGCTGCACATTGTCAGGATCGAGATCATCCAGCTGTGCATGGAGTTTTTCCCACAGACCGTTATGGTCCAGTATGTACTTGTATGCCGTTGCTGTCACAGAAAAACCATTGGGGACACGCACGCCCTCCTGCGTGAGATTGCGGTACATCTCCCCAAGTGAAGCGTTTTTCCCCCCTACTTCCGACACATCCTCTATGCCGATCTCATTGAACCAAATGATATTTTTACTCATTTTGCATCCTTGATTTTCTTGCCGATAGGGATATAGAACATATCCAGATAATCCTTCATCATTCTTCTTGCGCTAAAGTGCGGCGATATACTTATCATAGCTTTTTTCATTTTTTGTACCCACTTTTTTGGAAATGCCTCTTTGTCAATCATGTAAAAAAGGGGGACTATCTCCTTTTCAAGTATATCATAAATGGCACAGGCATCCCGGGCATCGTCTGATGTTTCTTCTCCTATTTTCCAACCGTTCTCTCCATTGTAGGCTTCCGGCCACCAGCCATCCATACCGGACAAATGCAGTGTTCCATTGATACTGGCTTTCATGCCGCTGGTACCACAGGCTTCCATGGGGATCTGCGGATTGTTCAGCCACACATCAACACCTCTTACAAGATATTTTGCCACCTCTTCACCATAATCTTCTATGAAAGCGATTCTGCCTTTAAACCGGGGGTTTTGTGCGATCTTGAAAATATTCTGTATCATTTTCTTTCCTGGATTGTCAGAGGGGTGTGCTTTGCCGGTAAATATGATCTGTACAGGTTTATCACTGTCATTTACGATCTTTGCAAGTCTTTCCAGATCATGCAAAATCAGAGTTGGTCGTTTGTAACTTGTCATTCTTCTTGCAAAGCCTATGGTCAGAACATCAGGATCAAGCATCACACCTTCCGCCATGGCTACTAAAGGATCAATGCCCTCATTGGACCATTTCTGTCTTACCCGTTCCCTTACAAAATTGACAAGCCGGACTTTATTGGCATAGTGCATATTCCAAATTTTTTCTTCATCGATTTCATCCACTTCGCACCACATCGCTTCTTCATCTTCCAAATGCTGCCACTGTTCACCCAGCACTTTATCATAGGTTTGGATCAGTTCATCACTCAGCCAGGTAGGAATATGCACACCGTTCGTGACATATTCTATGGGTACCTTTTCTTTGGAATTCACCGCAAAGACATTCTTCCAGATCTCTTTTGTCACTTCCGAGTGTTTTTTACTGACAGCATTTCGCTGATGGCACATTTTCAAACCCAGAACGGTCATATTGAAACCATCATTTGGCGCATCCGGGTTGATACCGAAACTGAAAAACTGCTCTTTGCTCAAACCAAGTCTTTGCCAGTAATCTCTGAAATAGTTGCTCATCACATCAAAACTGTACACATCCGTGGCAGCCTGAAGCGATGTATGCGTCGTAAAAATAGAAGTCTCTTTTACTTTTTGCACAGCATCTTCCAAACTCATTTTTTCATCTTCAATAAAACTTCTGACTCTCTCAAAAAGCGCGAAGGCTGGATGTCCTTCGTTCAGGTGGAGAATGGAGTATTTGATGCCAAGCTCTTCGAGTACCCTGTAGCCACCTATGCCAAGTACGATCTGTTGTCTTAGACGCTGATTCATATCGGGTACGTAAAGATGGGAGCTTATGTCTCTGTCCCAGGGATCATTCTGTTCCACATCTGTATCAAGCAGATAGAGTGTGACCCTTCCGACATTGACCTTCCACACTGAGGTATAGACCGGAGGGTCAATAAAAGGAACCTGTATGGTAAAATGATTTCCCTTCTTGTCCAAAACCCTTTCAATGGAGGCACTGTCTTTGTCAATGGTTTCATTGGTCCCGTTCTGCCAGCCGTCACTGCCAATGACCTGTCTTACATAGCCCTGTGCATACATGAAACCTATGCCCACAAGCGGAAGCCCCATATCGCTTGATTCTTTGAGAATGTCCCCCGCGAGAAAACCAAGCCCTCCGGAATAAATGGGCAGAGAGTGGTGTAAACCGTACTCTGCACAAAAGTAGGCTACAGGCAGCAGCTCTTCTTCAGCATAGACTCTGCTGCCCTGCATGTAATCTTTAAACAGGGCATGAACATATTTGTATTCTTTCATAAATGTTTCATTCTGCACCAAAGCGGCAAGCTCTTTCTTGGACAAAGCATTGAACATTTTTATAGGATTGTGGTTGCTCTCTTTCCATAAATAGGGATTGATAAGTTTGAAAAGGTTTTTTCCCCTTGGATTCCATGTCCACCAGAGATTGAGTGCTATATCACTGAGGAATTCTATCTCTTTGGGCAGCTTTGGTATGACGATATTTTTTGAAGGGTCATTGACTAGCATTCTTCAGTTCCAATCCTATTTTTATTTTATGGAAAACTATTATTCTATAATAACATATCAGGTTAACAAAAAGATAATAGTGCCTCTTTTAAATTCAGATTTTATTGTCCCCACAGTCCTTTGATACCGCTGACAAGGAACTGTGCAGCGATCGCACCTACGACAAGACCCATTATACGTGTCAGAACCTTCATACCTGTAATTCCAAGCACTTTATTGATACCTCCAGCATATCGGAGTGAAAGAAAAACAGTGATAGCAGAAAACAGTAGGGAGATACTTACAATAGTATAACTCACGGGAAGAGAATATTCACTCGAAATGTTGTTGTTGAGTACAATGATTGTTGCAATCACTCCCGGCCCAAATAAAATAGGGATACCAAGAGGCACAATAGAAACATCATCTTTTTCCTGTGCCTCATCATGCTCTGCCTGGGTATGTCTTGATTTGCTGGACTGTCCATAGGCCATGTTGATGGCTATCAGCATCAAAATGACCCCACCGATCACTTTAATGGACATCACATTGATACCGAAAAGCTTGAAAATAAATTCACCGCCGAACAGGGTAACCAGTGAAGCTATAAAGACCGTCATAGTGGCTTTAAATGCTACAGACCGCATATTTGATGCCGTCGTGTCATCCACCATCGAAACCATAATGCTCGCTGCAGCGATCGGGTTTAAAATGGTAATGAGTCCAATAGTATCATGCAGTAGTAGCGACAAATATGTCTGTATCATACTTAACTCCTTTTATCCGTTGAAGTGCCTCAAGCAGCAGTTTACCTTTAAACATATATTCAAACTCTTTTTGTTTTCCCAAATAACGTTGCATTGCTTTCCTTTTGTAGCAGATTTGGTAAAATAGGATAGAAAGATTATACTACGTTCTCTATTTGGGTATTGTGTCTTTGTTAGTCGTTGCAAACGAGATACCCTCTTCAATGGAACGTATATGCAGATCCCTCTGTGGAAATGGAATTTCAATATTGTGCGCATTAAGCGCATTGTAGATGAGTATCAAAAAGCGGGATCTTGTACGCTTTGGATATAAGATACCTTTTCCTATGACCCAGACAAAAAGTTCAAAGTTTATACTACTGTCTCCTATCTCTGTCATAACGACACGTGGATAACGTGTTCTTGATGTGTAAATATCTGTAAAACCGCTCTCTTTGAGTGCTTTGAGAATCACATCGATCACCTGTTGAGGGTCCGTGCCATATCTGACGCCAAAAGGGATCTCAAAACGTCTGATATTATCTTCCATGGTCCAGTTGACCACATTGTTCTGTATAAAGTTCTGATTGGGGATAATCACGTCGATATTGGCATTTGTCTTTATGGTTGTCGATCGCATACGTATGTCGGTCACACGTCCTCTTAGTGTTTCGTCAAGCTGTATGTAGTCACCGATCTTGATACTGCGTTCAAACATCAAAATAAGTCCTGAAACAAAATTGGAGACGATATTTTGCAAACCAAATCCAATACCCACAGAGAGTGCTCCGGCAACAACGGCCAAAGAAGAGAGGTTAAGTCCCAATACTTTCAAAGCGCTGAAAAACGCAATGATCAAAATGAGATAATAACCGATATTGGACAAAAGCATTCTTGAAGAAGTATGGGCATCACTGTCAATATCACTGTCACTATCTTTGGGTTTCAAAATACTGTGTTTGAACAATCCACCAAATAGAAACCCAAAAATGAAAATGAAAAATACTGTAATGAGTTTTAAGATACTTACTGGTGTATTGTTTATTTCAAACAATGGATTGGAAAGCAATGTCCAAACAGAGTGGGCCGTATCTTCTACCTGTTGCACGGTAGTACCGCCCAGCGTATGTATCATTCCCAGGTATTCTCTTTCCATTTTTTTAAGAAGTTCTTGCAGAGCATTGTGCTGTGTGCCAACCATGTTCTGCTGCAAAATATCATGTTCCCATTTAAATGCAGACTGATCTTTTTTTTGCATGGCATCACAAAACATAAGGAAATCCGTAGCAAGCATATCCTGAGATATTTGCCTGTAGCGTTCTTTTTCTGTAGATATTTTTTTTGTAAAAGCATTGATCTCTTCGGTATTTCCCAAAAGTTCCAATCGCTCTTTCTTGATTTGAAGTGTTTTAAGTTTTTTCTTTTCCAGGGTAAGTTTATTGAGTGTATTTTGATGCGTCACAAACAATGCCTGTTGATTAAGCATGAGTATTTTTGGGATCTGAAAAAGTATTGTTTGGATTTGTTCTTGCTGATCTTTGAGCAGTTTTATCTGTTTGTCTATCAATTTATCATTTTTGTCATACAAAGCATATTGGAGTTGAAAGGTTAAAAGTACCGCATCTTTTGATTGGGTACTCTTTATCTGATTTTTCAAAGTTACCATTTTATCCTGAATGGAACTTTGCTGTTGCTGAAATTTGGATTTTTCGTCAAGAAGTTCAAACCATTGTAAAAGTAAATGCTTCGCTTCTTTCTGGTCTTTAGGTAAAGAGAATACCTGTTCCTTCCGAGAGACCGTTACAGGAAAAGAGATCAGTTTTTGTAGTAAAGCTTCCTGTAGCAATACCTGTTCATTCTGTGTATCCGATTGTCGAAACTTTTTCAGTAAATCTGTATAAAGTGCTTTATCTGCTGCTACAAGCGTACTGTTGATATCAGCTGCATGTGCATGCACAAGTAACAAAAACAGCGTTATCAGAAAAAGTTTTATCTTTGTTGCAGACAGATGAAAGGGCACTCTTTTTCCTTATCAATTTTAAAATATTATACAATAAAATCTATACAATTTCTTCAAGATCTCGTGCCAATTCATCTGCTTTGGTTCTTTCATGGCTTTTTGCATGAACTATTGTTGCCCATACCGCTCCAACAAAACTGAGCACAGTAAATATCCACGGATTTATCATATCGTAGGCATAATAGTCTATCATTGCCGTAAGCGCTATGAACAGTACAAAATAGACTGTAAAGAGCGCTATTTTGTGCTTTAATCTAATCTTTGTTTTCTTTTTTTTCGACTTCATCGAGAAAAAACCCTCCTGAAAGCAGTGCTATCCCATCAAAGAGGAGGCTTATCCCGACAAGCAATCCGACCATAAAGAGGGAACTGAACGGCCATCCGACAATAAATATAACACCCAGAACCAGGGAGGTTATGGCATTGATGAGCCACAGCCACCACATTTTCTGGGGTTTCAATGAAAATGCCAGACCGAAACCTGCGAAAGCATCCGTGAAGAAGTAGATGGCAAACAGCAGACCAAGTGCAGCGATCCCCTGCATAGGGTAGAAGATCATGAAAAGCCCCACCATGACAAGCAGGAAGCTTTTCAGCCATCCTGCCCAGTCATTTTTGTTGCTTGTCCATGTCAGCCATCCGGCAGATATACCGGCAAACAGCATCAGATAGGCTACGAAAGCTAAAGTGGTAAATGACATGAACGCAGGAAAAAAGATTCCCGCCGAGCCAAGTATGATAAAAATGATCCCGCTTATCTTGGCATACTTCTTGAAGTTGTCTACCAGGTTTTTGTTAATATTCATCTCAGGGCTGAGATTGTTATTCCAGTTCCACATATTGACTCCTCCAATTGATTTAATTTGTTATAGTTAAATGATAGTACTATTGGCATAACCATTCATTAATGAGGGGACTCCTCCCTATTTCAGTGCCCATGCAATAGTAGCAATCCCCAGCACTGCAATCCATATGGCTGAACGTATACCGCCTTTCCAGCCCCCAAACCAGAGTGCATAGAGAGCTTTGAGAAGGTTGTTGCTTCCCGCTGCTATCATGAAGGCAGTGACAAGTTCACTCTGTGAAACAGCATATTTTCCGGTTAAAAGTGACAGTATGAAAGGATCGATATCCGTAAATCCGACAACAAAAGAGAGTATGCGCAGTCCGCTGTTGCCATATTCACCGATCACCAAATGTGTAGCCAGCATCATCAATACAAAAAGTACGGCGAACATAAAAGCAGTTCCCAGCTCAAGTGGGTTCTTGTCAACGAAGTCGGCATTAGCTGTTTTTTTCTCTCTGCGTTTCAAATAAAAGAGTGAAATGAGCATACCGGCTGCAGCGAGAACAACAAACGCAAGTGCAAGCGATCTGGAAACGGAAAAATTGAAGACCGTTGCTACAACCAGTAGCCTAAGGTACATCATGGAAGTTGCGGCAATAATCGCTGCATTGATGACAGGGTTGTCCCCACCGCTCCTTGCTTTACGGGCAAGCACGACCGTCGTTGCGGTAGAAGAATATGTCCCGCCCAAAATACCGGTAAGAAAATACCCTTTGGAAGGAAAAAAATATTTCTGTACCAGGTAGCCGCCGTAGCTGATACCCGAAATGACGACAACCGCCAGCCACATCTTGAAAGGAGAGATCGGCAGGTATGGAATGGTATTGGTATTGGGAAGCAACGGAAGGATCACAGCGGAGAGAAGTACCATTTTCCCCAGGGTCTCGAACTCATGCATATTGATATCATCACTAAACCGCTGCAGAGACTGTTTGGCATTTAAAAGAAAAATGATCAGCACAAAGAGAAGTGACGGCATCCAAAGCTCAAAGCGTTCAGTCATCGGGCCAAAGGCATAAACACTGAGCATGACTGCATAAGGCAGAATGCTTGACTTTCCCTTCTCCACTTTCTGTCTGTAAAATACCAAAAAAAGCAGGGACAGCAGAATCAGCACTGCAATATAGAGAGTAAGATGGGCAGGTTCAATTTTATAGAAAATGTACCCGAGTATCCCGATGAAGGTGTAGGTACGTGCCGTACCGAAGAACAGATTATTATCTTTGGAATGGTATTGCTGACGGTAGGTTTTAAGCTCCATACCTACAAGAAAACTGAAGACAATGGTAATGACAAGATGAATGAGATCGGGGGCCAGGTTCATGGTGCGATCATCTCTTTTTCATAACAGGCCGCATCAAATTTGCAGATGACATCATGGTCATATACCAGCAGCGCTTCATCTTTATCTGGATAATCATTGAGACTCAAAAAATGTTTCATGATATTGATGCGTGCCTCTTTTTTGTCATCTGTATGGACAATATACCATGGTACATAGACAAAAGAGGTCTTGTTGAACATATCATCTCTTGCTTTGGAGTAAGCATCCCACATTTTCTGTGCTTTGGCATCGATGGGGCTGAGCTTCCACTGTTTAAGCGGATCGGTCTTACGTGCATCAAGTCGTTTTTTCTGTTCCTTTTTAGAAATATCGAGATAGTATTTGAAAAAACGAATATTCGAGTGTGTCAGCATCTGTTCAAAATTGCCCACTTCTTCCATAAAATCCCAATACTGCTTTTGGGTACAAAAACCCATGACCTTTTCCACACCAGCACGGTTATACCAGCTCCGGTTGAAAAAAACGATCTCTCCGGCACTGGGAAGATGCGGTACATACCGCTGGAAATACCACGATTTCTTCTCTTTGTCACTTGGCACTCCCAAAGCAACCGTACGTGCTTCACGTGGACTCAAATGTTCGGTAAAACGTTTGATGGTACCATCTTTCCCTGCAGTATCACGCCCTTCAAGTACGATACAGACAGGCACATTTTGTGCAATAACATATTTTTGGAACTTGACCAGTTCCACCTGTAACTTATAGAGCTCTTTTTTATACACTTCTTTTTTCATTACATCATTCCTCTCATCATCAGGTCAAAATAGGCCTGTCTCATCAGATACAAATCCATCTCCCACCATATCCATCTTGGAGTAGTCGGATCAAGAGGGAATATGGGTGCTAGTCCTTTAGGCGTATATTCGGCAAGCATCACCCTGCCGTATCGTGTCTTGATCGGTGAAACGGAATACCCTTCATAGCTCATTGGCTCTACTTTCCCCTCCATGGTGGCAGCGATATTATCCTGAAGTACGATCGCCTGTTCCCTGACGGCACCACCGCTCTTACCTGATGAAAGTCCCACTACATCCCCCAGACCAAAAACATTTCTGTACTTGGGATGACGCAGTGTCTTTTCATCGACATCAAGCCACCCTTTGTGTTGACCTTCCTGGACGGCAAGTAGTGAATCACGCACGACCTGTGGTGCCTTCATAGACGGTGTGATATGCAGGTAGTCATAGCCGATATTCACTTCCTCATCTCCATTCGCATAGACCGCTACCTTTTTCTCTTTATCGATACGTTTGAGAATATAATCATAGGAGACAGAGACATTGTCTGTTTTTTTCATTGTTCTTTTTAACGCTGCATCGATCTTTGCGGAGGGAAAAAGCATTTTGTCTGCTTTGGTCAATGTGAACTTCACGTTATTATGCAGGTCTTTGCCTTTTGTCTTCAGCCCATTGCCTTTGAGCATATCATTGGCCAAAAAAAGCATGGAAAGAGAAACCCCTTCCCCTTTGACAGGCGTATCGGGATCAGCGAACAGCACTTTGACCTCTGTTCTCTCTGCTTTTCGGCGTATGGCTTTCATCCACATGCGTGAAACAATAGCACCCTCGGAGGTTCCTTCGTTGAGATCATTCATATAGACACTGGCAATACCCTGTTTTCCGATATCGTCGGCAGTCAAACCTTCTACCGCACTGTAATCGTATTCGCAACCAAGCGCTACGACCAGATAATCATAAGAGATTTTGCCATGTTCAGCTGTTTCTACCCGGTTATTGTCGGGATCGAATGCTGTCACTTTGTCTTTAAGCCAGGTAACATTGTCAGGAAGGAGTTCACTGGTAGGGCGTTTGTTATCAAATTCACTGTACTCACCTGCAGCGACGAAAACCTGTCCGCTTTGGTAGAGGTGCATCTCATTGGGAGCGATCAGCGTGATCTTTGCATTGGGTGCCGACCGTCTCAGTCGTGCTGCGACCGTCATTCCGCCCGTACCGCCCCCGACAATGACAATGCTTGCTTCCTTTCTGCTTGCAAATGTCGAGAGTTTCGTTTTGGCTGAAGCGGACGTACTCCCTCCAGCCAACAGTGCCGCACTGCTCATCCCCATGAACTTTAAAGCATCCCTTCTCTCCATACCTTTGTTTTCACTTTTATATGATATCTTCATGATATCTCCTTCGATAGTAACGTAATACTGCCATTTTCACTACATCATTGAACACAAACCATGTCAAAGCATAACCCCACATCCAGAGCGCCCACTCCCAGCCGATCGGCTCCATAAGTCCAAAACCGTACACCGCGATGATCGTACCGGCGACCCTGCTTGAGAAGGTGGCACCAAAGAGTGTCCAGGACGGCCAGGGCTGTTTCCAGAACCAGTCATCGATACGGGTATTGTAGATCGTACCATGCCCGGCAATGACCAGTTTGGCAAAGAATGCAGACTGTACGAAGTCCAGAGGCAGATGCATTAATGAGATCAGTATCCAAAAAAGCATGAATGAGGAAAGTACCCCTGCCATCCCCAGCCAGCTTGAAAGGACAAATATCTCTTTCATATCCCATCGTACAGGCTTCTGTCTTACCTTGGTGTTGTCATAGGCAATGGTCATGATCGGGATGTCATTCAAGAGGGCCAGGATGATGATCATCAATGCTGTAATAGGGTAAAAATCGTAGACGACAATAGCCAGCGTCATAAATACGATGACCCGGATCGTCTCAGCTATACGGAAGATCGTATAACTTTTCATACGTTCAAAGATCTGTCTGGCTTCCTTGATCGCATCGACAATGACGGTAAGCCCAGGTGCCATCAGGACGATGTCTGCCGCAGCACGTGCCGCATCGGTCGCACCGCTGACGGCTATACCGCAGTCGGCTTTTTTGAGTGCGGGCGCATCGTTCACACCATCACCGGTCATCCCCACAATGTGGTCTGCCTTTTGCAGCTCATCGACAATAAAGTATTTGTCCTCAGGATACACCTGTGCAAATCCATTGGCCCCCTCGATCAGCGCCACGATCTCGGATTCATGCTTTTTGACCGCCCCTTTGGGGATAGGCATATTGTAAAGCTCGCGCTGCACCTTTTTCATGATGTCATCGACGATCGCTTCGATCATTTCTTTACCCTGCCCGGGCTGCATCGCTTCGGCTATGGCACGGGAAAGTACACGGGAGAGATAGAGATATTCCTCTATCGACTCCCCTTTGAGCATACGTATATCTTCGATCGTATCACCAATATCGAGCAGTCCTGCAATATATTTCGCTACGGCGATATTGTCTCCGGTGACCATCTTGACACTGACACCTTTGGCCTTTGCTTCACTGATCGCTTCTTTGGAGTCGGCCCTCGGTGGATCAAAAAGTGGTATGAGCCCTACGAAATGATAGACATCCTCTTCACATTTTCGATAAGCGACCCCCAGTGTCCTGAAGCCTTTATCGGCGAATGCTTCTACCTGTGCATAAGCGGCTTTGGCATCAAACTCTTTTTCATCACTCTGCTCTATGATCACCTGTGGAGCACCTTTGGTAACGACCAGGTCACATTCACTGCCGTCGTAAACCCCTTCAGTACGCTTATGTACCGGGTCGAAAGGAAGAAACTTCTTTAACGTCCATGCAGAGAGTTTTTCACGAAGCTTTTTTTCCTCGATATATCCGAAGATCGGTATTTCTATCGGGTCGTTATTTTCTTCTTTGCTCGCCAATGCAGCATAGACCATCAGTTCATCGGTCGCGTATCCGTCTGCCAAATAAGGCTCTGCAAGGCTCATACTGTTCTGTGTCAGGGTTCCTGTCTTGTCTGAACACAGAATGTCCATTCCCGCGACCTCTTCAATGGCCGCCAGACGGCTGACGATCGCCTCTTTGGCTGCCAGTGCACGTGCCCCAATGGCCATGGTGACGGTCAAAACAGCCGGCATGGCTACAGGAATGGCAGAAATGGTCAAAACCAGGGCAAATACCAGCAACTCAACGGTGGGCTGGTGAGTCTTCACCCCATGATAGACAATGATAGCGATCATGAAAAGGGTCAGATAGATCAGGAAATTACCCACCTTAATGACCATTTTCTGGAAATGGCTACGCTCTTCCATCTGGGCTTTCGCGACCAGGCCAACAGTTTTGCCAAAGTAAGTGTTTTTACCTGTTCCTGTCACCTGGGCGATCATTTCTCCCTGTTTGATAACGGCATTGGCGTAGAGATCATCCCCTTGTTTTTTATCTACAGGCAGGGACTCGCCTGTCAGCGCCGCCTGGTCAACAAGCAGGAAATCGCCTCCTCCAAGCAGTTTTGCATCTGCAGGGACAACATCACCGATCTTAATCTTGATGATATCATCGGAGACAAGCTCTTTGGCATCTATCTGCTGCCATTTCCCGTCACGCAGTACCAATGCTTTTCTTGCCAGTTTTTTCTTAAGCACGGCAATGGCATTGAGCGCTTTGGATTCCTGATAAAAATCAACGATGGCATTGACGAACAAAAGGACCATAATGATCGTAAAATCCTCCCAGCGCTGAACAGCTGCAGAGAGGATAGCAGCTACTTCTATCATCCAGGGGATCGGTCCCCAGAAACGTTTGAACAGGCGATGTAGCCAGCTCTCTTCTTTCGTCTCAATCGCGTTGGGACCGAATTTTTTAAGACGTTCTTTCGCCTCTTGATTTGTCAGTCCTTTAACATTTATATCTGACGCAGCTTTATGATCTTCAGGTGTAGCGCTGTTTTCCGTCTCTTTTGGATCGCTTGGCATCCCGATTTCCTTTTTTATCAATTATTTCAATTATTTTTTTATTTTACTCTAAAATCTTCTATAAAAGTTAACACAAATCAATTTGGGCACCTCTAACAACCCTAAATACTCATAACATCTAGGATTTTTAGAGGTGCCCTTATTTCACTTTTTCAATAATCTTCACTGCATTGTCATAACGATAGATCAGCGGCATCCCTGTCGGGATCTCGAGTGTCACGACGGCATCGGTACTTAAGTGCTCTATCTCCATTACCAGGGCACGCAGTGAATTTCCGTGTGCGCTGACAAGGACTGTCTTTCCCTTTGCCAACTCAGGTATGAGCACGTCACGATAATACCCTTTCACTCTTGCGTGGGTATCTTTCAGTGATTCACTTTTTGGCAGCAGCGCAGGATCGAGATCTATATATTTAGGGTCGAACTTCGCTGCACGCGGATCGTTCTCTTCCAGGGGAGGCGGTGGTGTATCGTAACCTCTCCTGACACTCAAAAATGCTTCATCTCCAACTTCCTGTTTTACGACATCTTTGTTTCGCTTCTGCCAGGCGCCGTAGTGGCGTTCATTGAGCTTCCAGCTCTTGATACAGTCTATATGTTCCCACGCCATCTGGGACAATGCGATCTGTGCCGTATGGATCGCGCGTTTAAGCCAGGAGGTATAACAGACATCGGGATAGAGCTTTAGCCTTTTCAGTTCCGTGGCCGCTTTTATTGCCTCCTGCCGTCCCTGATCGCTCAGTTCCACATCTGTCCATCCCGTGAAGATATTCTCTTCATTGTAGACACTCTGGCCGTGTCGTAAAAGTATCAGTGTTGCAGCCATTATGCTTCCTCCTCTTTTTGCAGCAGATAAATGATATAGAAAAACAGTATTACCAGCAGTGCAATGGTGAGATGACGCTGCACGAACGTCAACAGATCTATGACCGTATGGCCGAAGTAATAACCCAAAGTCGTAAAGGTTAGTGCCCAGAGCACCACCCCGGTAATATCGAGTACCAAAAACTTCCAAAAACTGAAACCGGATATACCCAGCATCAAAAGTGCAGGGATATGCGTGCCGTAGATGAAACGTTCAAAAACGACGATCCAGCTTCCGAATCGGCGAAACCAGTTTTCGATCCTCTGCATCTTTTTCTCATATTTTTTCAGTAACATTTCGGTTTTTGACTTGAAAAGACGCCCTAAGAGAAATAGTATCATATCGCCAAGAAATGCACCGCTTATTGTGATAAGCAGGACCTGTGGCAATTCGAATTTTCCCTGTGCTACCATGTAGCCTGCAAGGGCAAGACCGATCTCACCTTCGAGTATACTCCACAGAAAGAGAATATTGTAAGAAAAGTGTGCGATGAGATAACCTATCATGCTCTTCTCCCTTTACTATAGTTATTCGATTATGTGAGATATATCACCTCTTCCGGTTCAACAATATGTGCTTTTTCATGCAGTTTTTCACCCATGACTTTTCTAAGGACTTCCTGCTTATCTTCTTCTCCATGAATAAGGAAAATACGCTGCAGATCTTCGATATCTTTTACCCACTTGATGATACCGTTCTGGTCAGCATGTGCGGAAAAACCGTTGATGGTATGAATATTTGCTTTAATACGGATGTCTTCATGATAGATCTTGATCCATTTGGCACCGTCCACTATACGTCTTCCCAATGTCCCTACTGCCTGATAACCGACAAAGAGTACCGTATTTTTAGGGTTCCATAGACGGTTCTTGAAATGATGCAGTATCCTGCCTCCGTTGCACATACCGCTTCCTGCAATGATGATCGCCCGTTCATTGACATCATTGATCGCTTTGGATTCATCCACAGTGAGCGTATAGTTCAATCCTTTAAAATCAAAGACCGTACCGTCACGTTTCTTTATTGTCTGGCATTCGGTACTCAAAAGTTCTTCTGCAAATTCTTTATAGACCGCGGTTGCTCTGGTCGCCATGGGACTGTCAAGAAAGATCTTGCATTCGGGCAATTCTCCTTTGTCATGCATCTCTTTGAGGATACAAAGGAGCTCCTGTGTCCGTTCTATGGCAAAAGAAGGAATGATGATATTTCCCCAGTTTTCCAGCGTATCGGTAATGATGGAACGGAATTCTTCTTCACTCTCCAGTGCACCCTTGTGATTACGGTCTCCATAGGTAGATTCCACATAAAGATAATCCGCTGCTTTACACGGTACAAGATTGGGGATGACCATATCGTTGTCATTTCCGATATCTCCGGAGAAAACAATCGTACGTTCTTCATTCCCTTCTTTGTAACGTATCTCTATAAATGCCGATCCGAGAATGTGCCCGGCATTACGGTAAGTGACCGTGACATCTTTACAGAGTTCGAAAGATTGATCATACGCTGGCATGATTTTCGGCAGTGCAAGCGCAGCATCAACATCTTTCTCCTCATAAAGCGGCTGAGGCACCTTCCCTTCGGTTCCTCTCCTCCGCGCTTTCTTGTAATGGGTCTGATAATCCTCTTTCATGATCTTCGCACTGTCAAGCATCACCACTTCTGCCAGAGCAAAAGTCGCATCGGTAGCAACAATGGTCCCACTAAAGCCTTCCTTGACCAGTTTTGGTATCCTACCCACATGATCGAGGTGGGCATGGGTAACCAGCAGATAGTCAACACTCTCTGCATCAAAATCAAAAGGAGCAAAATTGCGATGCTCTTCACGTCCCTGAAACATACCGCAATCTACAAGAATGCGTGTACCGCTGCCTAGTTCCAGCAGGTGACATGACCCGGTCACGACCTCTGCTGCTCCATAAGATACTACTGTTGCCATTTTTGCTCCTTTACTTGGCTATAGGAAAAGTATAGCACTTTTAAATAAACAATTAATTGCAGGAGCTAGACTAATTTAGAGACATTGCACCTCTCTTTCTTGCGAAAGGTGAAAGAATGCATATCAAAAAACTAAATAGTTTTATAGTTAGCATGGATAAATTCAAAAGTCTTAAAATGTCGTATTTTTGGAGATTGTTTAATGAAGTGGCTCCGGCACCAGGATTCGAACCTGGGACCAAATGATTAACAGTCATCTACTCTACCGCTGAGCTATGCCGGAATGTGCCTGAAATAAGCGAGTGCTTGTTTCGTGGGTGAGATTATAGACAAAAACATCTTTAATGTCAAGAGTTTTTTAGGCTTTTTTGTAAAATTTTACACCATTTGTCTCAACAGACTTTATTTTCTCTTCTTTTAGAAGATCTTGAAACCTTTTTTGACTCTTTTCATCAAACAATGCTTCTATGTCTTCTATGGTTAACGGACGTTTTCTCAGTGTCTCCAAGATCTGTTCATCGCTATAACTTGATGCACTTATATCTGCTTTTTTACGTGAAGCAATATAGACATGCAGGGAGCTGTCAAACAGGTGGCTAATATGGAGCAATTCCTCATAACTCACAGGTTTTACATCAAAAGCAGGCGGTCTGTCTATGGTGCCTATGTCTATGCGTGTGGGTTGTAACTTGAGCAGGTAGCTGTTGAGTGCTTCAATTTCCTCAGGTTTGTCATTGAGTGTTTTAACCACAAGTATCTCTATGACCAATGCACCACTGTAACGCTTCTTAAATGCCAGCATCCCTTGCTTGATGTTCTCTACCTCAATGCCGCTATGAGAACGGTCAAGCTTTTTAAGACACTTCTGCGTAGCACAGTCCAAGGAAAGCTTCACCTCATCAAACTTCAGCAGTGCTTTCTGCACCTTAGGGTCATCTATGGTTGCAGCATTGGAGAGGATGAGAGTTTTGGTAGAGCCCTTTATCTTGTTGATCTCATCTATGAGTTCATTCAAATGCGGATAAAGCGTGGGCTCACCGTTTGCCGTAATGGTAAGGAAGTCAATATCCTCATGCTCCTGCAACCCTTTTTTAATGGCAGTGATGATCTCTTCGACACTCAGCACCTCATCCTGCCCTGTCATGGTCTTGGCAGGGTCAAGCTCACAGTAGAGACAGTCAAAATTGCACTGTTTTTTTCCCGGGCTTAGGTCAACACCGAGGGATTTACCGAAACGGCGGGAGTGAATCGGTCCGAAGATAATATTATTCATTTTTTTCCTTCATATTTTTGGCATATCTCTTATGTATATCCACAATTTACTTAAATTTTATTCGGAAGCGATTTTAGGCCTTTTGGCGAAGATTCTGTTTTATGCAAGTTTATTTTAGCGGTGGGTGATACCCAACCTACGCGTTTATCGGTCAGAGAGTTTACTGTTTCGTAGAAACCCTCTGACACTCATTCACGAAATGTTTGGCATTCTCCACCGGTACATCCGGCAAAATTCCGTGTCCGAGGTTGAAGATGTGGCGTTTGCCACCCATGACTTTTTGAATGGCTTCTACACACTCAGTGGTCGCTTCTTTGGAGTATAGACGGCAGGGTTCCATGTTGCCCTGGAGGACGTATTGGTCTCCCAGTTTCTCTTTGGCTAGTGCCATAGGGGTACCCCAGTCTACACCGAAGACATCAAAGTTCCCATAGACCAAACCACGTTCTATGAACGCAGGGATGCCTTTAGGGAACATGATGATAGGTATATCAGGGTATTTTGATTTCAAATAGTCAGCTACCTCTACCATATATTTCCATGAAAATTCATCATATTTACCTGGCTCAATGGCAGATGCCCAAGAGTCAAAGATCTGTACTACATCGATGCCTGCCTGGATCTGTTTTTCCATGTAGAGTTTGACAACTTCCGTCACTTTAGCAAG
>JANTHR010000037.1 GCA_024762315.1 Sulfurovum sp. | reverse complement strand
TTTTTAGTCGTATATACCATGCTTCTTTTTCAATCTCTTCCTTATTGCATAATATAATTTCTAAGCCCTGATGATTTAACAATGTCTTTTTTATATTCTCCACTGGTATATGTAAAAGGTGCTTACAATATTTTGCTGCATACTGTTCAGAAGAAAAGCCATGCATCATCCAATTTGAGTCTATTTCCATAATGGGAACGATGATATGATCTTCCATAAGTAAAAACTCCTTTTTTAAAGACGATCAAAAGAGTCATCTAGACATAATATAGGTATTTATTTGGGTAGTAATACTGTATGACAAAAACTATAAAATATATAAAAGGGAGTTCCAGTATGACTCTTTTAATCGTCTTAAAAAATCATACTCTATTTCGATAACATAATTACTACATTGGCTGCAAGTTAAACTAATTTATACCCAACACCCCATACAGGAGCAATATACTCTTTTTCACTATTGGGATCTATCTTCTTTTTCAGACGGTTCATGGCAACATTGATGGTCTTATCGTGAAAATCCGTACTGTCATCGCCCCAGACCTCATCTCTTAGAAAATCTCTATCAAGTGGTTGGTGTGGATTTTTAATAAAAGTATGTAGAAGCCTGAATTCCAAATTGGTAAGTTCTATTTGTTTGCCTTCTATGCTGAGTGTATGCTGATGCATATCCAAAATCATATCACGGTATTTTACTTTATCACCACTGCTCACACCTGAGCGTCTCAGCAGTGCTTCTATACGAAGTAGTAACTCTGTAGACTTGAAAGGTTTGGTCATATAGTCATCGCCACCTGAGCGAAATCCCTCTTCCAGGTCCGAGTCTTTATCTCTGGCAGTAAGAAAGATAACCGGAATATCATAGCCCTGCTCTCTGAGATAAGCAACAAATTCACTGCCTTCTATACCGGGAAGATTCCTGTCAACGATCATCAATGCCGGTGACTCCTCTTCAATGAACCGTTCCACATTCTCCGTAGAGAGGAATCCCGTTACTGCATAGCCCTCTTTTTGAAGATGATACTCGATCAATTCCAAAATATCAGGTTCATCTTCAATGACCACTATTTCTATGTTATCTTTTTGCATACTATTATAATAATATCAATTGATAACATTTTGATTACAACTGTATTTGGTATATCTCTGTATAGTACGTCAAAAAATTTTGGAAATGTTTTGGAAAACTCTAAAGGTAGCGGGCGCTTTCATCAAATGAGAGAATAGCACTATTATCAATTAAATTTATTAAATACATCAATATTAATCACAATCTCTACACAAAATTCTTTTATGATGCCGACATAACAACTCAAAAGTGTTGTTATTATTTTAAAAATAAAGGATCCTGAATGAAGAAAACAATTTTATTACTCTCACTTGGTTTGACTACAATACTTTCGGCAAATGCTTTTGATACAAAACATATGGAGGCACAGCACCCTCAAGCCAAAAAACATTTACAAAAAAAGATGGAATACAAGCATCTCAAAGCGGTACATCAACAACATATGAAAAAAATGGACAAAAAATTTGCACACAAGAAAGCACTGAAAAGATCTTTTAGAACCCATGAAGAGTTCAAAAGGATGAAAGGGCATCATGCAAAAAAAATAGACCAGAGACATCATAGAAAACTCGCAAACCGTCTACATGAAAACAGACATGATAGAAATGTAAATCTCCTTAACAGATCATCCCGTTATACAGATCGCTATAGAGGATACTATGATGATGATTACGGAAGGGATGACTATAGAAAATATAACAGATATCCTACACATAGAGCACGCGGATATCGACATACACGAAATAGTTGGTACCTGGCTTACAGATATGAAAGAGCCTCTTTTTATGACAGACACGGATACTATTATGGTTATTTTAACCATAGAGGCTATATGTTCGAGGGTGAATTCTACAGATATGACAGATACTATACCTATAGGGACAGAGTAAGAGGCAAAGGGCTTTTTGAACACAGATTTTACAGACCTGTTATGGAGTACTACTATGCCGGAAATGACTACTATGGACATTTTGGCGGATTTGAGTTCTTTTTCAGACGATAATTGGTTATACTACGGCTATGAAATTAGCCAGTATAGATGTAGGACTCAAACGAATCGGTGTTGCCATTTGCCTTGATGGCGGCATTGTACTCCCCCAAGACGCCATTCTTCGTAAAAACCGTAATCAAGCTGCAAAAGAGATTAACGCTTTTCTCAAAGAGTGGGAGATAGAAAAACTCATAGTAGGTCTTCCTAAAGGCGGCTCTACCCAAGAGGAGATGGAAAGGCGCATCAAGCATTTCGTTTCCCTCCTTGAACTCACTATTCCTGTAGCATATCAGGATGAACAGGGCTCAAGCTTTGAGGCGAAAGCGCTGACAATGGGAGATTTCAAACATAAAAGAGACGGACGGCTGGACTCTGTAGCTGCCAAAATTATTTTGGAGCGCTATTTAAAGCTATAATCTCTGTTTTAATCTCTGAATTCTGTAATAGGATTTGTTTATCTCTCTAGGACTCACTTCACCGTTTTTTACCAAAGAAGCTATAGTATTTACCAGCATCTTACTACTTACGATTTTTTTAGGATCAAGCTGATTCCCAAAAAGCAAGATATCATCCCCCGCATTGATTGCCAGATTTAATGTCTTTTTTAAGCTGTACTTTTTACTGATCGCACCCATTTGTAGGTCATCGGTAATGACCACACCGTCAAACCCAAGCTCCTTGCGTAGCAGCCCGTTAACCGTTTTTTTGGAGAGTGTCGCAGGGTATTTGGCATCCAGCTTCTTGTTGAATACATGTGCAACCATTACCGTATCTGCCTTTTTATTGAGCATTCTGTATGGCTCCATCTCTACCCTGCTCCAGAGGTTTGTCACGTCTACAAATCCTTTATGTGTGTCACCCACCGAAGAGCCGTGTCCCGGAAAATGTTTCAAAGAGGTCAAGACGCCATAATGATGCATCGCATCTATAAATGTACTTGCATATTTTGCCACTGTTTCAGGGTCTTTCCCAAAGGAACGTCCAAGTCCGTGTATCACATGGTTTTCCTTATTAATATCCAGGTCAACTACTGGTGCCAGATCATAGTTGATCCCTGCGCCTTTAAGCTCTTTACTCATTTTGATATAGGTTGATTCTATCTGCGACTGATCCATTTTGATCACATCAGAAGCTTTAGGGAACTTACCGTAAAAACCGTACTTGCTTTTGAGTCTCTGGACTCTTCCTCCCTCCTGATCTACTGCAATAAGCAGCTTTCCGTCATAACTACACTTCTGCAACTGGGAGGTAAGCCTTTTTAGCTGCTTTTTATTGGCTATGTTCTTAGGCTCATTTTTATTGACAGGGTTATAGTCGAACAGGATCACACTGCCTATATGGTATTTTTTTATATCTTTGCATATTTGACTCTCTGCTGTTGCTGAAGTCCCATGAAAACCAACCATCAGCATCTGCCCTATCTTCTGCTCTAACGAAACTTCTGCCAAGAGAGACAGACTCAACAAACCCATAAGCATAAAAATTTTTTTAAACATTATCATTCCTAATTTCTAATTTCTAATTTCTAATTTCTAATTTCTAATTTCTAATTTCTAATTCTACTGTTCTCTTATTAGTGTACGGTTAACCTAAATAAATTATACTTCCTATGTAAAGAGCATCGGAAGGAAACCATTTAAATCCCCCTAGATTGTAAATCGGTCTCCCTTTTTAATAGAATTTTTTTCCTCCTCCTTTTAAACTTCTAGATGCTCTTTTATCTTCCAATCTCTTATTTTGGTTACTATCTTTGATTGAATTACACAATTTTTACATGATCATTAATGTATAATCACTATAATACATTAAAAAAGGTATTTCATGAAAAAACTACTTACACTTACATTTCTAGCATTTTCTTTCTTTAGTTCTTTACAGGCAGAAAGTACAACAGCACAGCAGCCTGTTATGTCCATTACTGATGTCAATGGTACCAGTTATCAGATCACAGGCACCAATGAAGGCTTAAACATCAAAGGACTTGAAGGAAAGATCATCTTTTTGGAATTCTTTGGTCATAGATGTCCGCCTTGCCTGGCTTCCATACCACACCTTATAAAGCTGCAAGAAAAATATAAAGACAAATTGACAGTGATTGCCGTAGAAGTTCAAGGCCTGAATAATACACAGCTTACTCAGTTCGTTAAAGAAAAAGGAATGAACTACATCGTTGTAGCAGATGAAAAAGCAGGTAATTTTGTCAATTACATTGCTCAACGTGCCCAATGGAGAGGAAGCATTCCATTTATGGTTGCTTTAGATACAAAAGGCAATGTCCAATTCGTGCAAGCTGGTATGCTGCCTGAATCATCACTTGAAGAGTTGATCAAGCAGCTTGGTCCAAAAAAATAATTTACCGTACTGACACGATACCGTTGTGTATCGTGATGGTTCCTTCCAATTCCGCCTCATATACCCTCTCCCCAAATTTTACGATCGCCTCATCAAAAGTGGGTGAAGTCTGACAAAAATAAAAGAAATCGTCTTTAACAATATCACTCTGCACTGCTTGACCAAAACGTGACACAAAGACGTCTATATCCTGTATTGCTTTTGCTTTCCCTTCAGCAAGCAGTTTGTTGGTCCCCAAACTTTCATCCAGGCGATGAGGAAGTACCCATATCTCTTTCTCCATCTTTAAGGCATACTCGACTGAACGCATAGAACCGCTGTCCAAGTCTGCCTCGGTTACAATCAGCATATCACCCAATGCTACAACCAATTCATTGCGAACAACGAAGCTCCATCCTGTTGCCCTAAACCCATTATTGAACTGACTAAGTATCAAACCTTTTTTTTCTATGTCCGCTATGAGGGTTTGGTTGATCACCGGATAACGGATATCCAAACCATTAGCGACGACTGCAATAGTATTACTTTCACCGGCTCCGGCATGGGCTACGGCATCTACTCCCATGGCTCCGCCACTGACCACACAAACCCCTCTTTTAGCTAAGGCATTAGCAATAGTGTAAGTACATTGCCGTGTATAGTTTGAAGGTCTTCTCGTTCCTACTATAGAGACTTTCGGACGTTTCAATAATGTTAGATCTCCTTTATAAAAAAGATCTTTGGGATACTTTTTCATTGACTCCAAAGCATCAATATGCGATGTTACTACCTGTGTCATAAGCTGCCTTTTTTACAACTATAGCAAAGATGGAAAGGGAGGTATGAAAATATGTCATATTGTCATACTTTTCAAACTATAGCATCCAAGCCCAAATAAAATAAGCAACCAGTGAAAGAACTATAACGCCGATAAAGTTTAGTTTTAGTCCGATAGTAGCCATCTCTTTAATGCCGATCACACGTGAACTCATGACTATGGCATTTGGAGGTGTTGCGATAGGAAGCATGAATGCATAGGAAGCTGCAACCGTCGCTATCATCAAAAGCATCGTGCCTTCATTTTGCGGCATGTCTTTTGCAAATTCATAAAAAATAGGAATAGCGATGGAAGTCAGTGCGGTATTGCTTGTGACCTCTGTAGAAAAAGTCACAAAAAGTGCAACACTGACGAACATCCAAAAAAGCGGGAATGTTGAAATAATGGCCAATTTATTTGCAATATCTGCTGCTAGACCCGTACTTGAGAATGCTGCGGCAATACTAAAACCTGCACCGAACAAAAAAATGATCTCGTAGGGCATTGTCCGTGTATCTTCCCACTCCAAAAAACCTATTTTGGGTACGAACATCAGTAGACCAAATCCAAGCAGCACCAATTTTTCATTGAGTGAAAAACCAAAGAACTGTTTTAGAAAGGTATTGCCTACTAAAATCACAGCAAGCACTACAATAATTCCGTAAAGTCTTTTTTGTGTTGATGTAAGTTCCGGTATCGCATGGCTTATATCTTCTACATTTTCTTCCTTTACGCCCAAAGACAATATCCAGGGCATTATCAAAAGCATCAATGCAACAACCGGCAGCATCAGGACCATCCATTCACCAAATGCCAATGCCGGCAACTGATGGTCTTCAAGGAAGCCCATTAAGATAAGATTGGGCGGTGTACCAATGGGTGTGAAAATACCTCCTACACTGGCTCCATATGCGGTGGCCAACAAAAAACGTACTTTGAGTTTTTTGTTCTCACTCAAAAAGAGTGCTATAGGCATCAGCATCAATGTGATCGTTGTATTTGACAGGACTGAACTGAGCAATGCAGAAGTAATAGCCAGTGCATAGATGATCCCTCTGGATGTTTTAGGAAAAAAACTTAACAACCTGGCTGAAAAATATTTATGTAAGCCTATTTTCTCTATGGCAATTGCCAACATAAATCCACCAATAAAAAGGAAGATGATAGATTTTGAATAATTAACCGTTACTGCATTGGTATCCAAAATACCAAAGACAGGGAAAAGTATAATAGGTAAAATGGAAACCACTCCCAGTGGTAAAGCTTCATTTGTCCACAGTGTCACCAGGAAGGCAACCAGACCTATGAGTATGGCATGTTGTAAAGTAAATCCCAGCAGTGAAAAAGCAAAAAACAGTATGCCAATAATAAATGCTGTGAACATTCCTTTCATTTTTTACCTCTTTTTATAAATATCATCTATATAGACTAACTCTACATCTTTTAATATCTGCTTAGCAGATGCCAAAGCCTGCATGGTTATTTTATGTGGATGACCTATGGCTATGGCATATCCTTTTTTCTTGGCAATCTTCACTGCCTGCGCCAATTGTTTATGGATATAGGGTATGTTATGCCTGTTGTCAATAAAAATATCTCGAGCCACATAAGCATCACCGAACTCATGGGCTATTTTTCTGACCTTCGTTGAACCGATCGTTCTACTGTCAATAAACACAAAACCGTATTTTCGTAAAATTTGATAGAGTCTGTGCATGGCCTGATAATTATCGGTAAATACTGAACCTGTATGATTATTGATATATTTAGCTGTGGGGAAAAGTGTCTTGATCTCTTTTATTCTTGTCTCCATCTGTTCTTTCGTAAAAGAAGTTTTAAGTGTTTTGTCTTGTGTATTGAACTGTTTATTCCCCGATTCCATAGGCAAATGGACCATATAATGTTTTAATCCCCTTGCCAGCAGATTACTCTTGGGGGCTAATTTATAAGGAGGAAAGATAGAAGGTGTCACCTTCATACTCAACGCCCGTATTGCCCGGATCTGCGCTGCCGTATGCACATCATCGATGACAACAGCCAGTTTTGGTTTTTTACCGCGATACGCCAGAGAAATATCTTTGATCTTCACCGGCTCTTTTTTATCTCTAATTACTTGCGCTTTGCCTCTTTCCTGAAGCAATGGTTTTTGAGCTATTTTTTTTTCAACAGTGATAACTTTTTTATTGATAGTTTTTTTTTCTTCCCTAGGCTTGGTCGTTTTTATTTTAGAGAGGTCATCCAAGAGTTGTTTTGTCGTATAGTTCTCATGGGACTTATCTGTCTGCACTGTTTTAAAAGCATTGTTCTGTCCTAAAAAATATCCAAAAGCTACCAATGAGATAATGAGGAAAGAACCCAGAACAATAAAAATTGTTTTAGACGTTTTTACAGCTTGTTTACCTGTTCTTTTTTTTGCTGTTGCTTTCTTTTTAGGCCTGGAAGGCTTGTTATTGGTTTTTTTTGATTGAGGTGCCATACAGTCCACTATATTTAGATTTTAAATATTATAGCAAAGTGTCGCTTCGTGAAGTGAATAGTGAATTGATGCTATTTGCGCATAGAAGTCAAACTAACTAAAGATTTTTTCTTAGTTGTGCTTAGATGAAAATGTTTGGGTAAAGGAGCTTACGTATAAGTAAGTGACTGCACCCATCATTTCCAGATGAGTGCAAATAAGAAAAAATATTAGTTAGTTTCTTGATTAACGATTTTGTTGGCTTTGATCCACGGCATCATCGCTCTAAGTCTCTCACCTGTCTTCTCAAGCTCTGTTGCTTTAAGGTTGTTTCTTTCAGCATTCATTCTTGGGTAACCTGCTTGACCTTCAAGTACGAAATCTTTGGCAAATTTTCCGTTTTGGATCTCAGTAAGGATCTCTTTCATTGCTTTTTTGGACTCTTCATTGATCACTCTTGGTCCTGAAACCATATCACCGTATTCAGCTGTGTTTGAGATTGAGTATCTCATATCGGCGATTCCGCCTTCGAAGATAAGGTCAACAATGAGTTTCATTTCATGAAGACACTCGAAGTATGCCATTTCAGGTGGGTAACCAGCTTCTGTCAATGTTTCAAAACCGGCTTGGATCAATGCTGATACACCACCACAAAGAACTGCTTGCTCACCAAAAAGGTCAGTTTCGGTCTCATCTTTGAATGTTGTCTCAATAATACCTGTTCTACCGCCACCGATAGCTGATGCATACGAAAGAGCTACCTCTTTGGTGTTAGCGCTTGGGTTTTGGCCAACAGCAATAAGGTCAGGAATACCACCGCCTCTTACGAACTCGGAACGTACAGTGTGTCCCGGAGCTTTTGGTGCTACCATCATTACATTGATGTCAGCTCTTGGCTGAATTCTTCCGTAGTGGATCGCAAATCCATGGCCAAATGCAATCGTTGCACCCTCTTTCAGGTTTGGTTCGATCTGTGCTTCGTAGATCTCTTTTTGGTTTTCATCCGGAAGAAGGATCATGACGATGTCACCTTTAGCAGAAGCCTCTTCTACTGTAAGTACTTCAAAACCTTTTGCTTCAGCTTTTGCCCAAGAGCTTCCGCCTTTTCTAAGACCGATCACTACGTTTACCCCAGAATCTCTCAGGTTCTCTGCATGTGCATGTCCCTGGCTACCAAAACCAATCATCGCTACTGTTTTAGATTTAATGATATTTAAATCACAATCTTTGTCATAATATACATTTAAATGTGCCATCGTTTATCCTTGATGTATGAAAATTTTCGCGATTATAGCCAAATCTTACTTATTTGGCGTTTATCATACTCTGTTTATCTTTTATGCTATAATTTATTCCAACATACGCATAAGGAGTAGCAAATGATCGTTTTTCTCAATGAAACTGTCTTATGGTGGCACTGGGTTGTCCTGGGCATTATTTTACTGATCCTGGAGATGAACAGCGGGACCTTCATCCTGCTGGGTCTTGGGATTGCTGCTGTATTCGTAGGTGTTGTAGACAGTATCATGGGTACTTCTTTTACGACAGAACTCAGTATGTGGACGGTACTTTCGGTTCTATCCATAGCTGCATGGTTCAAATGGTTCAGGGAACCTTCCGTTTCAGATACCGGCCAGTCAAACTACACGCTTGATACACTGGGTACCGTCACAGAGGAGATACATCCTCATGACAGAGGAAAGGTCATATTTGACACTCCGGTTTTGGGCAATACTTCCTGGCATGCTACCGCCAAAAAAACCATACCGGAAGGTTCACGGGTAAAGATCATTGAGGTCAATGGTCAGCTTATAGAAGTTCAAAAAGCATAAAAACACATAAAGGAAAAACATGGAAGCACTTAATATTGTCATTTTACTGGCCATTGCTGTTGTTGTCACCCTCTACAAGGGAATCAACATCGTTCCCCAGGGTGAAGAATGGGTCGTAGAGAGACTGGGGAAATTCTCACGCACGCTCAAACCGGGCTTAAACCTGATCGTACCCTATATTGAAGCAGTACGTCAAAAGATCTCAACAAGAGACATCATACTCGACATCCCACAGCAGGAGGTCATTACCAAAGATAATGCTGTCATTGTCACAAATGCAGTTACCTTCATTCGTGTGACAAAACCTGAAAATGCACTCTATGGTGTAGAGAATTTCAAAATTGCCATTCAGCAACTGGTCATGACCACACTGCGTTCCATTCTTGGCGAGATGAGCCTTGATGAAGCACTCAGCAACCGTGAACATATCAAAGCCAAACTCAAAGATGCCATCATCGATGATGTAGCTGACTGGGGAGTGACTGTAAAATCTGTAGAGATCCAGGACATCAATCCAAGTTCGTCCATGCAAAAAGCCATGGAGCAGCAAGCTGCGGCAGAACGTGAGAGAAGAGCTGTTGAGACGATGGCCGAAGGGAACAAAAACGCTGCCATACTGGAAGCTGACGGGAAACTTGAAGCAGCAAAAAGAGAAGCCCAGGCACAGGTTGCTCTGGCTAACGCTTCAGGTGAAGCCATCAGCATCATCACCCAAAACATCCAAGACAAGGAGCTGCCGGCCATGTTCCTTCTTGGGGACAGATATATCAACTCACTGGAGCAAATATCCAAAAGTGAGAATTCCAAATTTGTCATCTACCCTGCCGATCTGCAAGGTGCCATTAAAGGTATGTTGGGAAATGTATTCAAAAAGTAGCTAAGGCATTTTAGTGCGGTGCGGGGCACCCCCGCCTCACTTAAAATTTATATATTGCACCTACAGTTACAGCCTCTGAGTCAATATCTACAGATGGATTGAAGAACAAATCAACATCCAGATCATTTGCAATATTGAGATAATCAACAAAAAGAGCGATGTTGTCTGTTATATCATAACTTATACCGGCACCCCACTGAAAACCATCTTCATCAATATCTATACCTGAACCGTTTTTACCGTCTAATTCAAAGCTGCCGTAACCAAGAAGTCCATAGACATTTAATTCTTCTGTTATCGGGTATTGCGGTTTTACATACACTCCCCATAAATTTCTGTCAAGCATATCATCATGCGTAAAAGAGTTCATATATCGAGCCTCAACAGCAATATATGGGTTAAACTCATAACCTCCAAGCAAGGTAACGTCACCCGTTCTCTCTTGTCCGGCTTCATGATCAAAGAAACTCCCTTTATCCTCATAGGCAATTACTGCCGAAAGACCGATACCTGCATAAAAACCGTTAGGTTTCGCTGCTTCCTCACCGGCCGGGATCGTGACCACAGGCTCAACTACCGGAGCAGTACCCCCACCTGCAAAACCCATACTGCTTATTGCCATCATAGCCAATACTGAAAGTGTTACATGCTTCATTTTCCTCTCCTTGTTTTTTAGTTTACTGTTTTACACTTTTATAGCATACTCTTTAATATCTTAAACATTTATAAGCAAATTGGATAACAGGCTATTGCAATATCATTTCGAAAAATGCTGATAATCCTTATAAGGGCTGAATTCTCCTCCCCATTTCCACCCGTATTTTTCAAATATTTTCACGGTTTCATCTTCTTTAAGCAAGATCGCCTTATCTGTCCAGGCACTGCTCTTATGTACTCTCTTTTTATATGGGTACGATCGGGTATGCGCTGTACGTCCATTTTTAAACACAAAAGGATTTTCTATCGGATTGATATCAATAGCTTTTCCGTAAGCATGTTTTGACCATTTACCCGTTTTGGTTGAAGTTTTTCGGCAGTTGAAAGCAGAAGTATTGTCCGCTTCTATCGATCGCCAGTCACTTCCTTTAAAATCACTGATAAGTTGCATTTTTCGAATAGGATATCCCTTGTCATAGAGTGCTTTGAATATCTCTACCACTTCATTTGCAACATCTTTATGCACGATCAGTTCTCCCATCTTTTCACCACGATAAAAATTGTGATGTTTTAGACGGATATAGCGTAGATCTTTAAGAGGAACAGGACAGCCCTTGTGCCAGCTTTTACCCTCGATCATACGTGTTTTGGTCCCCGGAGTGATCTTGGAGATCGTTGCATGGTATTCTGCATAAAGCATACTAAAACAAAACAAGGATAGCATTAAAATAATCTTTTTCATCTAAATCTCTTTTTTTGCATATTATACCATTACAACTGTGTTATAATGATTGAACGAGGAGATAGAATGATCATCTATATACACGGATTCGGCAGTCATGGGTATGGTGGGAAGGCAAGTGCTTTTAGAGACTATTTTAAAAATAAAGGTAAGCCATTCATCGCACCATCACTCTCTTATGTGCCTGAACTCGCTATGCAAACTTTGGAAGAACTCATTGGCTCCTATCATGAAGAGATAAAACTCATAGGATCCTCTCTTGGTGGATACTATACGCTTTATTTGGCCCAGAAGTATCAGCTTAAGGCTGTATTGATAAATCCTGCCATCAGGCCATATATTACACTTAAAAGAGCTTTGGGAGATGCACCTAACTTTTATGATGGAAGTCATTTTGAGTGGAAAGAGACCCATCTTGAAATGCTTAAAACATATGAAACCGGGTATTTAAGCAAAGAGCGAAACTTTATGCTCATGCTTCAAAAAGGAGATGATGTGCTTGACTATAAAGAGGCTATAGCAAAATTGCCAAAAGCAAAACAGATCACTGAAGATGGTGGTAGTCATAGTTTTGATGGTATTGAACATTATTTTGAAAAAATTGAACACTTCTTGGAATAAAGCAAATATTTACCCTCCATTTACCTTGGTTCAGTAGTATAAATAACATATAAAAACAGATATTTTATTAAGGAAAATAATGGAACAATTAAAAACCTATGCCCTTATGACGGGGCTTACCCTTCTCTTCATCTGGTTTGGAGGGATGATCGCAGGGCAAACAGGCATGATCATCGCTTTTATCGCAGCAGCGGGGATGAATTTTTATGCCTATTATTACAGTGATCAACAGGTACTCAAACACTATCATGCTATTCCTGTAGATGAGAATTCTGCTTCGGGGCTGTACCATATCGTAGAGAGGTTGACACAACGTGCCGGTCTGCCTATGCCGGCACTTTACATCATCCCTGAAGAACAACCCAATGCCTTTGCAACAGGAAGAAACTATGAGCATGCAGCAGTCGCAGTGACAGAAGGTTTACTCAATCTGCTTACCGAAGAGGAAGTAGAAGCAGTTGTCGCACATGAGCTCAGCCACATCAAACACTATGATATGCTCATCGGAACTGTTGCAGCAACCATTGCGGGAGCCATTGCTATGCTTGCCAATTTTGGTATGTTCTTCGGGGGAGGCGACAGAGAAAGACAAAATCCTATTGTAATGCTGGCACTCATGTTCATTATGCCGCTTGCTGCGAGTATCATTCAGATGACGGTAAGCCGTAATCGTGAATTTATGGCAGACGAGGGGGCAGCACGGATGACAGGCCATCCGGAGTGGTTACAGAGCGGCCTGGCAAAACTTGACGCTTATGCAAGAGGAACCATCCTGCCCGAAGCAGACCCGCAAACGGCCCATATGTTCATCATCAACCCCTTTACAGGTAAAGATTTTTCACTCAGGCAACTCTTCTCTACACACCCGAGTACAGAAGCAAGGATAGAAAGATTGGAAAAGCTTAAAGGACAATAGATTACTCTACTCTTATGGTATAATACGCATATGAAAAATATAGATGATTTAAAAACACTTTTGATACATGCATTCCCAAATGATAAAATCTATCTTTTTGGTACCATACAAAGATTCGAATTTACATTGGAAATAGCATGGAAATCTATTAAAAGTTTTTTAGTGGAAGAGGAAGAAGTTGAATGCAGATCACCCAAATCGAGCATGAAAGAATTGTTTGCCACTGCACACCTGAATGAACCGCAAATATCCACTATGCTGCAAATGGTTGATGATGGAAATTTGTCAACCCATGCAAACTAAGTCGGATTTACTATTATGAGTGCCTTTGCTGCCCAACTTATTAACGGATGCCTCCCCTCAGACATTGAACAAGAAGACCAAAATGCATTTCAGGCACTGCAGAACTCCGGTGCCATAGAAGAAGTGGACGGCCTCTGGAAACTGAATTCCCTTTACAGAGCAGGAAGACTCTACATAGGAAAAGATGGCCGGGGTTATGTGGAAGCTGAGTTCAAAGAGCAAAAAGATCTACTCATAGAACCTGACCATCTGGGTGATGCAAAACACGGTGATACCGTAGTAGCAAAGCGTATCATCGCCAGACGCGGTCGAGCAAGCGGAAAAGTAATACTGGTTATCACCAAAGCCCATCTCTTCACCATTGCTTATACACATAGAGATGAACAGGGCAACTTCTCCATTCTGGACATTAGAACAGGTGAACCGACTCATGCGGTCATGGAAGGCATGGACCTGAAAGCTTTCAAGCTCGGAACCGTATTCAAAGTAGATGTAGATAACGACCATGTCTTAGAGATTTTCGGACACCTTGGAGATGCCAGGGTAGATGAGAAGATCTCACTGGCACTGTATGATCGTGAAGATAAATTTCCTCCTGAATGCGTAGATGAAGCACTAAAGATAGAATCTGAAGTAACAAAAGAAGAACACCCTGATCGTGTGGATCTCACTGATCTTGACTTTTGCACCATCGACCCTGTTACTGCCAAAGATTTCGATGATGCGATCTATTTTGATCTTGAAACCTATACCCTTTATGTAGCCATAGCCGATGTAAGCCATTATGTGCCCTACTTCACCCCTATTGACAAAGAGGCAAAAAAAAGAGGGTTCACCACCTACCTGCCACACAAATCATTTCCTATGCTGCCAAGAGAACTGAGTGAAAATATCTGTTCGCTTAAACCACAAGTTGACAGACTCGCATTCGTTGCCAGGATCACACTGGATAAAGCTACTCTCAAGCCTCTGAGAGAGGAATTTTTTGAAGCGATCATCCACTCTAAGCACCGTTTTAATTATGATGATGTCGACAAGATCATAGCAAACAACGGTCAGGAAGCTACAGGCAAGGTCAAAGAGATACTGCATTATCTTCTGCCTCTTTATACTATTACACAAAGGCTGCGCAGGGAACGACTCAAGCATGGATTTGATTTTAGAAGTGAGGAGATCAAGCTCACCATTGATGCAGAACATTTGCTTGTCAGTACACAAATAGAAACAGGTACACCGTCACACTCACTCATAGAAGAATGTATGCTTTTGGCAAACCAAGCTTCGGCAAAACGTTTTCAGGGGGACGGAGACGGTATCTTCAGGATACATGAAGCACCACAGCTTTCTAAAATAGAAATGCTCCTGGCGGAACTTGCAGCCGCAGGACTCTATGTAGAGGAGTATGAAGACAGTCCTTCTCTCATCAGGGCCATCCAAAAAGAGGCGGAAAAGATAGGTTTGGCATCTGAAGTAGATGCCATGATCATTAAATCTTTACGTCAAGCTTCCTACTCTGCCCACAATGTAGGACATTTTGGACTGGGCTTTAGCCACTACAGCCACTTCACTTCACCTATACGCCGTTACGCTGACCTCATACTGCACCGTCTCATCAAAACACAGCTTAGAGATGATACGCAAGAAGCAGAATATCTTCTGCGAAACATAGAGTCGCTTTGTGTCAGAGTCTCCGACCTGGAACGTGAAACAACGAAAGCAGAATGGGACTTCAGGGACCGTAAATTCGCCCGCTGGGCAAAAACCCAAATTGGTATGTTCTTCGAAGCGGAGGTCATCGAAGCTGGAGAAAGTGCCATAGCCATGCTCCAAGGTGAGATCAAAGGTGTCACTGTCAATCTCAAAGGTGATAACCTTATGCTCTTTGATAAAATACGTGTGATGATCACAGAAGTGAATATCCCACAGGCTGTCATAATGGCTGAGTTTGTGAATAAGTTGGAGAAAGATGCGATGGAGTTAGCCTAATGTACCAAAGAGAATTTGATCAGAAACTTAAACAGGCTTTTCCAAAGGCAGTGCTTCTTTATGGAGACAATGACTATCTTATAGACTTCTACATTGACCTCTATAAAACCAAACTTGATGCAAAAGAAAGCATGCTTACACTCTACTATGATGAGTGGGATTTTGAGCAGGCGAAGAATTATCTCTCCCAAACCTCCTTGTTTGGGGGAACCAACCTTGTGGTGGCCAAACATGATAAGAAGATCCCTAAAAAAGAGTTGGATCAGCTTGTAGAACTGGCAAACAGGAACAGCGATAATTACTTTGTCTACGGCTATGACGGAACAGCGAAAGATGCCAAAGGGATGCAGGCTGCTTTTACCGACAAAAAAGGTGGTGCCTGGGTACGCTTTTTTGAGCCGAACATTCGTGACGGCATAGCCGTACTGCAGCAAAAAGCACAACAGATACAGCTCGACATTGACCATTATGCCTTGCAGCACCTCATGCTTCTGCTCAACAATAATCTGGCTCTATGCGCCAATGAACTCGATAAACTTGCCATACTGGGAACAAAAGTAACCGGTAAAGATATAGACAGGCTTGTCTATTCTACGGCACCTTTGGCAACGGAGCAGTTGCTCATTGACCTTTTTAACAAAAAGCCCATTACCGATACCATTACCAGACTGCTTGATCTGGGTGAAGACGAAGCTTCACTGCTACGCTCTACCCAGTACTTTGTCAATCAGCTCTTCCTCTTTCATGCCTATATTAAACTGCATGGGCATGTAGACTCAGCAGCCATTCTGGGCTACAAGCTGCCAAAACAGATAGAAGAACAGAAAGCACAACTGGCACTGCGTGTCAAATCTGCATCTTTATTGAAGATATTTGAACATCTTTTGGAGAGTGAGATTGCTATGAAGAAGGCACCTGCAACGCAAAAAGAGGTCCTGCTCTACAGTATGCTTATAAAATTACAAGGGTACTTGTAGGTGTTGTACCCCTACAACACCAAAAATCTAAAATTCAATTCAAACCAAAGGTATCGTGAGGTCACAACACCCTACAGCACTATAAGAAAAAATCAAGTATATTTAATGTAAAATATCGCTTCCAAAATTCTTGCTCATTTTTGGACGGATAGGAAATATCCGCATTTATATGGGCTACTAAACCAAAAGGAAACAATATGAATTGTTATGAAACACTGTTTGTAGTCAAACCTACACTGACAGAAGAAGAGATCGCAGCACAAATTGCAAAAGTAAAAGACGTTCTTGCAAAAGTAGAAGCGGAACTTGTTGCCACTGATGATATGGGTATGAGAAAACTTGCTTATCCTGTAGAGAAAAATGACAGAGGATACTACACTGTACTTTTCTATAAAGCTAAAGGTGAAGCGATCGCAGAGATCGAAAGAAACCTTAAGATCAACGAAGACATCATTAAGTTTTTAACTGTAAAATATAGTAAAAACAAAGAGATCGCACAATTTGACAAGCTTGTTGCAGCAGCAAACAAAAAAGCTACACCTGCTGCAGAAGCAAAAGCAGAAGAAGCGTAATTAAGCGACTTACAGGAGCACCCTTATGTACAATAAAATAATTTTAGCAGGCAACCTGACCAGAGATGTAGAGGTGAGATATACACAAAGCGGAAGTGCCATCGGCAATACAGCCATTGCCACTTCACGTAAATTCAAATCTGCAACAGGTGAACAAAAAGAAGAAGTTCTTTTTGTAGACTTGACATTTTTTGGAAGAACTGCTGAAATTGCTAACCAATATTTACGTAAGGGAAGTAAAGTTTTAGTAGATGGAAGATTGAAACTTGACCAGTGGACAGCACAAGATGGAACTAAGAGAAGCAAACACTCAGTGACTGTAGAGAACCTACAGATGCTGGGAAGCAAAGATGAGGCACAGGGCGGATATAATGCTGCACCTGCAGGAGATACATACTCTCAGCCTGCACCTTCTCAACCCGCAGCTGAGCCACAACAGGAACAGACATCCAACATCCCGGAAATTGACATCAACGAAGATGAAATACCGTTTTAGGAGAACAAACCATGGCAGAAAGAAGAAAATTCAAAAAGAGATTTTGTAAATATTGTGAGCAAAAAGTTGATTTTATCGACTATAAAGACTTAGCTAGTCTTAAATTTTCACTCAGTGAAAGATTTAAGATCATGCCAAGAAGATTGACCGGTAACTGTAAAAGACACCAGGAGCTTGTAACTGTAGCGATCAAAAGAGCTAGACAAACTGCACTGATTCCTTATATCGTAGATAGAAAGAATGTTGTAGAAAATCCATTTGAAAACATCAAGTAAAATCGGCAATATTTCGATTTTAAATATATTCCCATCATCTTGATGGGAATGATTCCCCCCCCTTATTTAAATTTCTTCCCTTTTTATATTTTAATTACGGCTTACCCGCCTTTATTTTCCAGTTTATTTCACTTACACCGAAATCACATTCATTTTAACAATGCAAAAAGAGCAACTGTATAATGTTCAACAGGAACATCGCCACAAATCCCACCTTGTAGACCATCATTTCGTTCCGTTCTATAAAAGAGAGGTTCTTGTCAAAATACGGCTGCACTTTTTCTGGATTATCTATCTCATAAAGCATTTCCGAGTAGTTGTGATAACGCTTGTCTGTATCGGTCTCTATGGCACGAAGGATGACACTTTCCAGCCATTCGGGTATTTTCGCATTGTATTTTGTCGGATGCTTCGGACTCTTGTCAAAGCTTGGGTTCTGGAACGGTTCTATTTCCCCAAAAGGGAATTTCTGGGTCAGCGTTTCATAAAACGTCACCCCGATAGCATAGACCTCCGTCTGTTCCGTAACAGGTGCCTGGGAAAAACGCTCCGGTGCCAGATAGGAAGGTGTCCCTGCCCGCGTCACATTGGAGTAGGCTTCGGTAATACTTCCAAAATCGACCATCTTGAAAACGATCTTCTCTTTTCGCTTGGTCACGATGATGTTTTCCGGTTTGATATCACCGTGTACCAGATTGAGTTTGATTAGAAATTGTGACATTTTCAGAAGGAAACGCGCAAGCTCCACACCCAGGTCGACCGAGAGCGGTTTTTTGGCAATATACGCTTTAAGCGACGTGCCTTCCACATAACTCATGATGTAGTAACGGTGGGTACGTTTTTTGGGAATGACCGACTTTGGGAAAAAACCGGCCTTAAGACGTTTTGCCATCCAGACCTCTTTGACAAACAGATCCAGTATGGTCTCATCATCCAGTGCTTCGAAGGGAGCGAACTTGATGACATACTGCACCCCTTTCTTCTCACAAAGCCAGGTACGGTTATCCTGTATGAGCGGTTTGAGGAGTCTGTATCCATCGATCTCCTCACCTTTTCTGTAATGCTCCTGAATGATCAGCTCCGTCTGCTTGAGTTTCAGTCTGGGGTCGAGTTCTTTGATCTCAATGACCACTGCAGTGGTATCGTCGGGCAGGTCATCATTGTTTTTTTTGCTTGCTTTCTTGACCAGAAAGGAGGCCCCCATCTTCAGCCCGTCTGCCAACTCTTTCTGTGGTAACTCACTGTAAAGTCCGTCACTGCAGAGCAGTATGCGGTCACCTGCCTGGAGATTGTTCTCAAAGTAGTACGGCTCTACATGCTCTTCAAGTCCGACGGCAGCCGTCAGAACACTCTCCATACCCTCTTCATCCATCGAATGATCCGAAGAGAGTTGTGCGAACTGCCCGTTTCGCCCCAGATAGATACGGCTGTCCCCTACATTGGCACCGTACAGTCTGTCTCCTTCAATGACAACGAGCGTTAGTGTCGTTACCAGCTCCTGACGCTCATACTGCTCTATCGATTCAAGATAGAGTACCCGGTTGATATTTTCAATGAAATGATGAATGGATTTTTCCATGCTCCAGGTTTTGGGACGGTTCTTCAGTGACTGCACAAGGAACTGAGTAACTCTTTTAGCCGCCTCGTCACCATGTTCAGCAGACCCTACCCCGTCACATACCACTGCAACGGTAATATTATCCATCACCTTCACCTCAAAGAAGTCATCCCCTTTAAGCTGTGTACCTTTGGCAAGTGTAAACCCTGAAGTTTCGATGTTCTGTTTTGACATGTGCTGTCCTTGCAATATTCTAAATTATATGATAAACATTATGACATAATTTAAAATAGCTGCATATGGTGGGAAATCCCACCCTGCACGATTCACAAAGAAAAAAAGCCTGTACGATCTATATCATACCACCGGCATTCGCTCCCCAGGTGGTTCTCCATCTTGTCTTCACAAAGCTGAGCCCTGCAATAGCTACCAGTACGACACCCGCAAAAATGAGGAATCCTGCCATATACCCGTCAAACGCACCTTTGGACCATCCCAGTGTCTTGATAAGCGCTGTACCGCCAAGCCCACCGGCACATCCGACGATACCCGTCATAATACCGATATCTTTGCCGAAACGCTGCGGCACGAGCTGGAAGACCGCACCGTTGGCCATACCAAGGTTCGCCATAATGAAGAAAAGCACGACGATCGCTACAAAGAACGGCAGATCGATCAATGCGATGATTGCAGCCAGTACCGCAACGGACCCGTAAAAGAAATAAAGCGCCTTCACGCCTCCGATCTTGTCCGCAATATTCCCGCCGACCGGTCT
>JANTHR010000036.1 GCA_024762315.1 Sulfurovum sp. | reverse complement strand
TTCTGTTCAAAAACATGTGGCTCAAAAAGTGAAGAGTTCAGGTACGGTATGTAGTCAAATTCTCTATGTGCTCTTTCGTGTGGTTTCTTCGCGAGTATATCAAAAAAGAGAGTCTCTAGTTGGTCAAAATCCTTTATCGTACTAGCATTGAGAAAAGCATATTCAGTGGAACTGTTCCATTTGATAAGCTGAGACTCCAAGAGTTTCAAAAAGAGTATACGGTTTATCCATATAATCATAAGCCGTATCACCGACTCAAAGTCTGTAGATTTACTATACTGCACTAGCTTTTGGGTGATGTTTTCATAGAGTGCTCCACTATGCTCTGCCTTGGCTCTTTGTATCAGTTTTTTACCGCCACTTTTAACTTCTTCAAGTCCTAAAATATAAAGTAACTCAGCATAAAACTTTTTATTCAGTGTATTGGCATCATTGGGATTAAACTTTTTTTGTAATGTATCTGGACTTAACAACTTGTATATGGCAATAAGCTGTTTTTCATTATGAGTGTTTTTTAGATTGAAATAGGCACAAGAGATATGAGCATCTTCAAAGAGATTAACTTTTGACTTGACAGACTCAAACAGCTTAATAAACTCTTCATAAACATCACCTGTTTTAGAAAGTAGACTACTAGGGCTGGTATAATCATCATAGACTTTTTTAAACTGTTTGTCCTGCCAAAAAAGTTTTTCAAACTCTTTAGCATCAAAAACAAACCACTCAAAGGCTGTCAAAATAATAATATGTTTGATAGAGAAATTCCCGGCATTTCTCTCATCCATAAAATATTTGACTGCTTCAGCAAATGCTTTTTTTTGTACATCTGCCTGCGTAATCATCTCTGAAGTATTGCCAAGTCTTTTTGCTTCTATAATGACTTCTACATTGTGGTTTTCAAATATGGCTAAGTCTATACGGTCTTTAGTGTTAACCGTATAACCAAAAGCATTGACCAAAAAGTCTTTCACAATATTTTTTTGATGTTCTTCGCTCTCAGACTGATTAACAAGCTTTAATTTGGAAAGTTCATTTTTAAAGTGATCAAAGTCGGATTTGTCAATATTGTGTTTAGATAAAAGCGGATTGATAAATTTTCTTGGTTTTTTGACTTCTAGCCTGAGCATATATGAACCTAAAAAAGTAAGATATTGATTATTTTACCCAAAAAAGTTTTACTTCACCCTCTACTATTTCAAAAACCCTATCTTCTTCATATCTGCCACTTCAGACTCAGAAATGAGTGCATCAAGTGCAGATTTTAGTTCTTTATACTGCTTATCGTGTTTTCTGTCTATCTCTATGAGTTGTTTGGCTAGAGCATTATAATGTTTGCTAAACTCGCGCAGTTTTGTAAAAGTTCGCATGATGCTTTTACTAATTTCAACTGCTACAGGACTGTTAATAACCGTCGCCAACATATATACACCCTGTTCTGTAAATACAAAAGGCATAGCTCTGGTTTTAGCAAAATTTGTGGTGCCAATTTGGCTCCGCAAATTAGTAAATTCATTTTTATCTAACACAAACATAAAATCATCTTCATCAAAACGATTCATATTTCTTTGAACTTGACGCTTTAAATACTTTGTTTCAACTTGATATAGTTCAGCCAGGTCTCTATCAAGCATTACTTGTTTGCCCCGAATTGTATAAATACGACTACTTATCTCACCTTCTACTACTAACTCATCCATAATATACTCCTACAAATATATAGAAGTATTGTAATTGAAAAAAAGTAGATGGATTAAAAAAATGTCATATTGTCATATTTTATCGCTCTGCTAACGGGTTATCACTCCTCTTTTTGACTTTTCTCTCCTGCTCTTGGGAGATATCAGGCTGCGAAAACTCTACTTTTCCTGCGATGATGCATCCTTTGCACCCGGGCTCACACACATGATGCAGTTTCATACACCACTCTTTGATCTCACCTTTTTGTCCCATGAACTGACAACCCCAACCACTAGCCATAATTTTAACTCCTCTATTGCTGGCCGGCTTAAGCCGACCCTACCTAATATCTAATTTCAAATCCGTCTGTATTGAACTGCGCATCATCGATGATCTCATACTTAATATCTTCTACAACGCTTAAGGGTGATCCCTCTTTGAGTATCTGCATGAATATATCAAAATCATCATCAAAAACTTCTGCGACTACCTCAACCGTACCGTCAGAGAGGTTTTGGATGTATCCTTTGAACTGTTTTTTCATCAATGCCTGAGAAACAGACTTTCTATAAAATACTCCCTGTACCCTTCCGAAAATTATAAATCGGTACCATTGCATACATCACACCCTGCACTCATCTTTTAAGCCCTGAAGAAACTCTAAAATACGTTGCTGGAACAATAAGTCTTCTTCATCTTCCTCATCAACACATGCATGAAGCTGCATCAGCATATCCATATCTATCTTTTCACAAAAACGCTTCACCGTTTTGACCTCTCTGTTAACGATCTGCACAAGATGTTCAAAGTCAAGCCCGTTATTGGTAACGATCTTATTGTGATATTCATAAACCGTATCTACCAGAAGCTCCGCCCTGTCATAGTCATCTTTATAGATGCTGTGTGCGATCTCTTTAAGTTTTTGTTTTTCACAGTCATCTATCGTGCCGTTGGAAGAGACCATCAGAGTCAATATCTTTGCACGAAATTCCAAAGAGCTGTTATGATAGACCAAAAACTCTCGAAACATTTTAATGACTTTACGTCTGAATGCTCTAAACATTATTTTCCTTAAAAACATAGATACAATTAACACCATTTTAACAAAAAAATACTATAGTTATATAAAAAAGTCAAAGATCAATGAATAATATCGATTTAGCCATCATTTTAAGTACTGCCTTCCTAGGGAGCGTAGGACACTGTATTGGAATGTGCGGGGGCATCGTCGTTGCCTACAGTTCCAACAAAATTGACCACACATCTTCATGGGGACAGCAGACCATCTCCCATCTTGCCTATAATTTTGGACGTGTCACTACCTATACTATTTTGGGAGCTATGTTCGGACTCCTAGGGAAAGCCATTGCTTTTACGCCTACAACCAAAGGGGTACTTTTCGTCCTTACAGGTATCTTAATGATATTGGCAGGATTATCTCTTGTGGGTAATCTTAAATTACTAAACTCTGCAGAATTATCTATTTCAAAGAGCGGGTGGTTTCAGAATAATTTTAGAAAACTCATTCAAAGCAGATCACTTCAAAGCTTTTATTTACTAGGTATGCTTAACGGTATCATCCCATGCGGCCTGGTCTATTCTTTTGCTATTTTTGCTGCAAGTACGGCAAGCCCATTATGGGGTGCCATCGTTATGGCTACCTTTGGACTCGCTACCATCCCTGCACTTTTCTTCCTGGGTACGGTCACCAAGTTTCTTCAAAAAGGCTCTCTAAGAGGCACCATGATGAAACTTGCAGCCATGCTTGTCATCTTTTACGGCTTCTATACACTTTACAAAGGGTACAATTTCATTGCCCACCCCAAAGAGACACAGGAGATGATAGACAGTATGCAGACAGGCAGCATCAAAAGCAAACTGGAAGGCAAATGTGGGGGCATGAAATGTGCTCCCGGAAAATGCGGCTAAAAAAGTGCGGTTAAAAAAATGCGGTTAATGCTTCATTCATACTTTTACATTATCATTTAAGTATCTCAATTTTAAAAGGTAGAAACATGTCAAGAGTAGTAAAAGTAATCGAAGTCCTGGCCCAATCGGAAAAATCATGGGAAGATGCAGCTGCAAGTGCAATAAAAGCAGCAAGTAAATCCGTAGATAATATCAAATCCATCTATATCGTAGATATGAGTGCAGAGGTTAAAAATGATAAGATAGTAAACTACCGGATCAATGCAAAGATCTCTTTTGTGATCGGCAAGAAGAAGTAACAAACCCTTACATAATCAGTGGGCAGGCCACTTCTCTTTGGTCTTGCCCATACAACATCTTAAATTCGCTATAATCCCTCTATGAATCACATTAAAAATTACGCCTACAATCATACGCCTCTTCAATTTGACTTTAAACAGACCATAAAACGTTTTTTCGTTGAAGAGATACCGCTTTACAGTTTCACCCAAACCGGTAATTTCCTTATACTCAAGATCAAAAAAACAGATATGAGTACAAGCAAACTCATTTCGGTACTGGCCAAATCTACCGGTTTACAGGAACGCGATATAGGCTATGCAGGGCTTAAAGACAAAAGTGCCACCACCATACAGTATATTTCACTGCCTAAGCAGTATGAGAAAGAGCTCAACAAAAACCTTACCACCGAACGTGTAGAAATACTGGAACGTACCTATAACAAAGCACCAGTTAAAATAGGTCATCTCAAAGGCAACAAGTTTTCCATCGTCCTGCATCACATCAATGAAAATGATGCAAAGTTTTTTAACACTACTGCTAAAATGATGCAGAGCAAAGGGATACCCAATTACTATGGTTACCAACGCTTTGGTGAAGACAGCCGTTCTTACCTGCAAGGTAAAGAGATAGCCCATTCAGGGAAAAGACTTAAAGGAAGCAGAGAGAAACTGCTTGTTTCTGCCTACCAAAGCCATCTTTTTAACAAGTGGCTTGGGCAAAGAGTAAAACTCTCCACTATAATCGACTCAAACAGTGTAGAGGATGCTGCCAAAAAGCTAAAATACCCCAAAGAGTTGGTAAAAGTGTTAGCCAAACAGCCGCAACTCTTTAAACTCTTCCTGGGTGATGTGATCATGCCCTACCCTTACGGTAAAACAAATTTCGTCAAAGATATGCAGCAATCTTCCCAGGCTTTCTTGCAAAAGAAAATAAGCCCTACAGGACTGCTCTGCGGAGCCAATGCACTCAGAGCCAAAAGTGATGCCCGGCATCTCGAAGAACCCTATGACGATACGGAACTGAGCTCACTCAAAGGCGACAGACGTTTCGCCTGGATATGGCCAAAAGAGGTGGAGACCTCTTATGACAAAGAGGCTAAAAAGCTTACTGTGGAGTTCTACCTTCCCAAAGGCTCGTATGCTACGACTTTTTTGGAGGAGATAGGAAAGTTCTCTTTGAAGGACGAGAGGTAGGTTTTACATCCAAAACAGCGAAATATTATCTCCTCTATGAGAGTTATGCACATCTTCTATTAAGTGTTGGTATGACTATTTATGTTCTAATAGCTCTTCATTATGAAGAAAAAAGTTTAATCAGTACTTTGGGAAAGAGTATAGCGATTATATAAAAAGTACCGCCAAAATGAACACATAAGAAAACCAAGAAGACAAGTTTATCCAGGACAGTATGATCCATCCAGGAAATTCTGCACTTATCCAAATATTTCGCTTTTCCACCAATACTTAATACAGATGAACATAATCTACACAATTATACACTATATATAAAATATAAACTCCGCTATAATATCTAAAACTAAAAAAAGAGATTACAATGAGTGAATTAGAAAATTTATGTGATGTGATTATATTTGGCGGGTATGGTGATCTTGCTTTTCGTAAATTAATGCCTGCCCTGTATCATTTAAGCAATGATGGCTACCTCAACAAAAACAGCCGTATTCTTTCTGTCACAAGAGATGCAATGAGTCATGAAGAGCATATTGCACTGGTTAAGTCAAAATTACAGGAGTTCTTGGCAGAAGGCCTGTTCGATGAAGAAAAATTTGAAAATTTTCAGCTACAGCTAGAACTTGTCACAGTTGATTTAATGCATGATGATGAATACAAAACACTCCATGAAACATTGGCCCTGTACCCCGATCGCGACAGGATTAATTATCTCTCAACATCACCCTCCCTGTTTGGTACAATTTGCAAATCACTCAATCATTGGGATTTGATTACAAAAAAGAGCCGCGTTGTACTTGAAAAGCCAATTGGCCGTGACCTTGAATCTTCCCGGGCAATCAATAGTGAAGTTCTCAAATATTTTCAAGAATCCCAAATATACAGGATCGATCACTATTTGGGAAAAGATACGGTACAAAATATCATGGCACTGCGTTTTTCAAATCGATTTTTTATGCCGCTTTGGGATGCAAATAATATCGATCATATCCAAATCACCGTCGCTGAGAGTGTGGGTGTTGAAGAACGTTGGGGTTATTATGATGATTACGGAGCTATGCGAGATATGATACAAAATCACTTGATGCAGCTTATCTGCCTCATTGCAATGGAGCCACCCTGTTCGCTTGATGCTGACAGCGTCAGAGATGAAAAAGTCAAAGTATTGCGTTCACTGCGTCCCATGACTGAAAGTGACATCGAGCAAAAAACTGTCCGTGCACAATATACAAAAGGCACCAATAACGGAGAGTCTGTACCCGGATACAAAGAGGGTAAAGATATGGAAAACAGTACTACGGAAACCTTTGCCGCATTACGTATAGATATCGATAATTGGCGCTGGAACGGTGTCCCTTTTTATATACGAAGCGGTAAACGTCTCAACAAACAAAATTCTGAAATCATCATCCAGTTTAAAACTATTCCTTACTCTATTTTTGCTAACAAAGGGAGGTGCATTTCTGCAAATACCCTGGTTATCTCTCTGCAGCCAAAAGAGAGTATCAAACTGAAACTAATGAATAAAATTCCAGGCCTGACCGAACAGATGCGCTTACAGGAAGTCGATTTGGAGCTTAATGCCTCACTGGACACAACAAGAAAACCTGAAGCCTATGAACGCCTTTTGCTTGATGTTATCCGCGCCAACCCTACACTATTTATGCGCTTGGATGAAGTGGAATCTGCCTGGAAATGGGCCGATATTGTTCTCAAAGGCTGGGAAGAGAATATAGTACCGATGAAAACATATAGTGCCGGCAGTGATGGACCGAGTGCGGCTATAGCACTCATCGAACGAGATGGAAGAAGCTGGCATGATGAATAAATTGGTACATTTTCACACCTTTTCTAACAGTCAATCTTTAGCAGATGCCCTTAGCCAAAAAGTCGCTACTGATTTAGAAGCAGCACTTGCCAAAAAAGGCAAGGCAACACTACTGGTTTCAGGTGGCAGTACCCCTATCACACTTTTTGAAAAATTACAAAAGTGTGATATCGACTGGAGCAAAGTACGTATCGGGCTTTGCGATGAACGATGGGTACCGCCGCAGCATCCAGACAGTAATGAACGTCTCATCAAACAAAAGTTGATGCAATCTTATGCAGCCAAAGCAGAATTTATAGGCATGTATCATGATACTCCATCGGCGAAAGATGCCCAATTAGACTGCGCTGCAGAGATCAAACAAAAATTGCTTCCTTTTGATGTTCTCATTTTAGGTATGGGTAAAGACGCACATACTGCATCACTTTTCCCTCACAACCCCAAACTCAAAGAGGGGCTGGATATACATAATACTTCCTTGTGTATTGCTTTAAAGCCCTTGGATGCACTACATAGCAGGATGAGTTTGACACTGCCTGCCATACTCAGTGCAGATCATCTTTACCTGCACTTTGAAGGTGAGGAAAAGCGTGCAGTGTACAAAAATGCTTTAGAAGGAAATGATATCTATGAGATGCCTATACGTGCGCTCTTGCAGCAAAAGCAAAAAAAAGTTGAGGTGTATTACGCATGAATAAAATAATCATCCAGGTGACTGAACAAATTAAACAACGATCACAGAAAAGCAGAAGCATTTATCTCAAGCGTATAGAAGCTGCCAAAGTCCATGGGGCAAATCGTCAACAGTTAAGCTGTAGCAACCTGGCTCATGCCATGGCACCAATGCAAAATAATGAAAAAAGTGCACTCTCTAACATGCAAAAGCCCAATATTGCCATTGTTACTGCCTACAATGACATGTTGTCAGCGCATGAACCCTACAAACTCTACCCTGCACTGTTAAAACGTGCATTGGCAGAATCAGGTGCAACTGCGCAGGTAGCCGGCGGTGTTCCCGCAATGTGTGATGGTGTCACACAATCCCAGCCCGGCATGGAGCTGAGTCTATTTAGCCGTGACAATATCGCGATGGGTACTGCCATCGCACTCTCACATAATGTTTTTGACGGTGCACTCTATCTGGGTGTATGTGACAAAATTGTACCCGGACTTTTGATCGGTGCCCTCTCTTTTGGTCATCTGCCCGGTCTCTTTGTACCTGCGGGGCCTATGCCTTCGGGTATCAGCAATGCCCAAAAAGCTAAAATACGCCAAGAATTTGCACAGGGAAAAGTAGATGAAACTGCACTCCTAAAAGCAGAGTCTGCATCCTATCACAGCTGTGGAACCTGCACCTTTTATGGTACTGCGAACTCCAACCAAATGTTACTGGAAATGATGGGACTTCAACTGCCAAACAGCTCATTTGTCAATACCAATACCCCGCTACGTGAAGCACTTACAGTACATGCCGCAAAAACAATGGTCTCCATGACTGAGCTTCTTGGAAACTATAAACCTATTGCAGAAATCATTGATGAGCGCAGTTTTGTCAATGCCATTATCGGTTTAATGGCAACAGGCGGTTCCACAAATCACACCCTGCATCTCATCGCTATGGCAAAAGCCTGCGGGATCCAGCTGAACTGGAATGATTTTGATGCGCTTTCTAAAGTCACTCCCCTGCTTTGCCGTATGTATCCTAATGGGCAGGCCGATGTAAACCACTTCAGGGATGCAGGCGGTATGAGTGTTGTTATTCATCAATTGCTCAATGCAGGGCTGATTCATGCAGATGTCGAAACTGTTGTCGGTAAAGGTATGGAGCATTATATAGTAGAACCAACACTCGAAAACCATCTTCTCTCTTTTAAAAAGGGGCCTCAAAAGTCACGAGACCAATCAGTCGTTGCTTCTGTAGAAGCCCCTTTTAGCGAAGAAGGGGGACTAAAGCTCTTAACTGGCAACATAGGCCGCAGTGTGATCAAAATTTCTGCGCTAAAACCTGAGCAGCTCGTCATCAAGGCACCCGCGCACGTTTTTGAGTCGCAAGAAGCACTGCAGCGCGCCTTTAAAAACGGTGAACTTGACAAAGATTTTATAGCAGTAGTGCGCTTTCAAGGTCCCAAAGCCAATGGTATGCCAGAACTCCATGGCCTCATGCCGCCGCTTGGCGTTCTGCAGGACAAAGGCTTCAAAGTTGCAATCATCACAGATGGACGGATGTCAGGCGCCTCTGGCAAAGTCCCCTCTGCTATCCACGTCACACCAGAAGCTTTGGACAACGGTAATCTGGCAAAAATCAATAACGGCGATATGATTTTATTTGACATTGAAAATGGACGTATTGAGGTATTGGAAGATGAAGAGACTTTAGCAAAAAGAGAGAGTGCCAAGCCTGACCTCACTGCCAATAGGCATGGTTTTGGACGAGAGCTTTTTGCTACCATGCGTCAAACTGTCGGCAGTGCAGAAGAGGGTGCTTCTATTTTTGATGTTCCCGGAAAGGAGCGTGCATGACTGCCAATGATGTGATGCACATTTCACCGATCGTACCTGTCATCGCACTGGATAACGTAGACGATGCACTCCCTCTTGCCGAAGCACTGCTTAAAGGGGGTGTGGGTATCATGGAAATTACTCTACGTACAAAACAAGCACTACAATCTATCGAAAAGATTGCCACGCAATTGCCGCAGATGGCTGTTGGTGCCGGCACCGTTACAAATCGTGAAAACTTCAAACAGGCAATAGACCATGGCGCTCAGTTTGCCTTTAGTCCCGGTATATCCGAAGGTTTGCTACAAAGCTCCAAAGAATTAAAGACAGCCCTTATCCCCGGTGTGGCGACCGCTTCCGAAGTGATGCTGGCTCAAAATCACGGTTTTTTCCATTGTAAACTCTTTCCTGCCACAGTTGCAGGCGGAACTGCGGCCTTAAAAGCCTTTGGCGGGCCTTTTTCACAGATGCGTTTTTGTCCAACAGGCGGAGTCAATCTGGACAATATGAATGACTTTCTAATGCTGCCGAATGTTCTGTGTGTAGGAGGAAGCTGGATCGTTCCCAAAGATGCCATCCAGGCAAAAGATTTTACAAAGATCACTGCGCGTAGCCAAGAAGCGATCTCCCAGATTAATAAGTTGTTTGAGACATAATGCATCATGAATAAATAGTGATAGGTGATGGTTTACCTATTTTCAACTAGAAAGGATCTTGCTGGTAATCATGAATAAAAATGCTAATCTGTTTGCCTCTTTTATATGTTTCGTGATTGCAGTTGGATTGGTCGTCTATAGTTGGGTACCCGGACTATGGGCCCTTCAGGAAGACCAGGCTAAAATCATCCGAATAGTTCCGTATCCAGCCACACGATACAATGTAGAAGTTCTAACCTCAAAGGGAACAAGGCTCTCGTGTGTTGAAAATGCATTACGCAAATGGCCACCATCCGCGATTAACCGGTGCCCGATAGAAAAGTTTTATCCACTGGTGGGGAAAACTGTCAGAGTGCTGCATGATGGTAGGTACATTTACGAAGTGAAGGTGAGGAATGAAACGGTTCTTCCCTTTAGTGTGTTTCACAGATTTCAGCTCATGATGATTTTAACAGCATTGCTGATGTCAGGCATGGGTATTGCCCTTTGGCATAGAGCTAATTCAAATCGCTAACGGTCTAATGGTGAAACAACTTTTCACAGAACAGATAAGTTAACCACCTTCAGGAAGCCTAATAAGAAGAGTTTACTTCTCTTCCTTGGAATCTTTTCTGGGAATGAATTTGCCACACCCTTTGTCCGGTGTACCGCCAAAACTCTTCACTTCTCTTGCTGTTTTATTTTCATAAATTGCTTTTCTTTGACACTTTGGTCCTTCAATACAACTCATATTCTCACATCCAATATCTTCAGGTACTGCCATTTGTTATCCTTATTATTTCATTTGGTCGCATCATAGCCAAAGAAGTTTAATACTGTCTATTTTCGTCCTCTTTTAGACTTTTTATCTTTTTTATCAGACTTTGGCTTGGCAGCATCGAACGCTTTAAAGCCATCACGCTTGGTCGTTTTACGTTTTTTCTTTATAGGAGCATGACCGCTTTTTTTCTTCTTGCCAAACGCGCCGTCCACTTTTTTCTTCTGTTCTCTTCTTCTGGCCCCTCGCTGTTGCAGCTCTTCTTGGGGGGCATACCCTTCAAGCTTCTCTTGAGGCAGTGCTTTTCCCATAAGACGCTCCACCTCTTTAAGCGCTACCATCTCTTTGGGTGATATGAGCGTGATCGCCAGGCCGCTCTTCCCTGCCCTGCCCGTTCGTCCTATGCGGTGAATGTAGTCTCCTGTGACATGAGGGATGTCATAGTTCATAACCACTTCAAGGGCAGGAATGTCCAAACCTCTTGCAGCAATGTCAGTAGCGACAAGGACACGTATCTTTCCTTCTTTAAATCCATCCAGGGCTCTGTTTCTCTCCCCTGAACTTTTGCCGCCATGGATAACAGAGGTTTTCAGTCCTGAAAGGTTAAGCTCTTTTGCTACTTCGTCCGCTGTCTCTTTTTTACGTACAAAAACAAGTACCTGCCTGTAGTTACGTGAACCTATAAGATAAGAGAGCAACTCACTTTTTTTCTCGGCGGTGACAGGGTATACAAGCTGGGTCACTGAGCCTGCCGAAGTTCCCATACTGTCAACTTCGATCAGTTTTGGTCGATGAAGTATCTGCTGGGCCAATCTTTTGACCGATCCAGACAGGGTTGCAGATATGAGTACATTTTGTCGTTTTTGAGGCAGATACTCAAGTATTTTGCTTATTTCATTTACAAAGCCCATATCCAGGATCGTATCTGCTTCATCGAGTACCAGATGATCCACACTTGCCAAATTCACATTTTTTTGATGAATATGCTCCAGTAACCGTCCGGATGTAGCCACAATAATATCTACACCGCTTTTAAGTCTGTTAGCCTGGGAGGTTAAGTTGGCTCCGCCGTACAGTACAATACTTTTTAGAGGGAGATACTTTCCATATGCTTCAACCGAGGCTTGCACTTGCCTGGCCAGTTCGCGTGTAGGAACCAAAATAACTGCTTTGGGATAATGACTCCCCTCTACAAAACTCTCTGAAAGCTCCTGCAATATAGGCAATGCAAACCCAGCCGTCTTTCCTGTACCTGTCTGAGCACCTGCTATGATGTCACGGCCTGTGAACATCGCAGGAATAAGGGCTTTTTGTATGGGTGTAGCATTCTCATAGCCTTTCTCTTTGAGGGCTTTGAGTATCTCCGGGTTCAATCCAAGTGCAGCTAAAGACATTAATCTAAATTCAGATCACTGTTCTGCCGTCTACGCTGCAGACGCATCTTGAGTTTTGCCAATTCACGCATATCGACATGGGCATCACTCTCATCGACTATCTCTACGCCCAAGATCGTTTCAACACAATCTTCAAGGGTCACGATCCCTTCTACCTGATCATATTTATCCAGCACAAGGAACATATGCTCTTTCTTCTCAATAAAAAGATCGAGTGCCCATGATACAGGAACCTGTTCATTGATGCGGTAGATGTCTTTTTGAATATCTTTGAGCAGGATGCTATCATCTTTAAGTGCCTGCCCAAAAAGCTGCTTGGTCATGATCATTCCCGTAACATTCTCTATATTGCCTTCATAGACAGGAATACGGGAGTACTTAAAGACATCTGGCTCATTGGCAATGATATCTTTGATCTCTCTTTCGCCTTCTAAGGCAAACACCACACTTCTGGGTGTCAATATGTCATGTACTTTAATCTCATCAAGCTTCAGAATATTTTCAATAATATCTGATTCTTGTTCATCCAAAACACCTTCATCTTCACTCAGAAGGGCACTTTCAAGCAATTCCTCCTTGGTCAGGCTCATACCCTCATCATCTTTCTTAATGCGATTTGTCACAAAAAGTGTCATCATTATCATCGGATAAGTGATCCAGATAAAAAATCTTATTACATATGCAGCAACCGGTGACAACTGCTTCCAATATGTTGCACCTATGGTTTTAGGAATGATCTCCGCAAAGAATAAAATAGCAAAAGTCAATACAGCAGAAACCCAGAAAACCGCACTTGAGCCAAATACCTTCTCAGCTTGGGCACCTACCGCTGCCGCACCTAATGTATTTGCAATCGTATTTAAAATAAGAATGGAAGCGATCGATTTACTGATATGTATTTTGTGAGATTTAAGAAGCTCTCCTGCCTTTGGTCTTTCCTTTTCCAATACAGAAATATACGGCATATTAACAGAGAGAAGCACAGACTCAAGAACAGAACAAACGAATGAAATGGTCACTGCAGCTAAAAAGTATAAGATTAACAAGTCCATTTAAGTAAAAGTATCCTTTATAATAAAATGAGGGTTGCAAGCCCCAAAAAACTGAAAAAACCTACAACATCAGTGATCGTTGTAAGAATTACCGTACTGCCGATAGCCGGGTCGATTTCCATTTTTTTAAGCAATAACGGGATCATTGAACCAAAAAAACCTGCACTAAGCAGGTTAATGACCATAGAAAGTGCTATGACCACACCCAACATTCCTTTGTCGAACCATATGGCAGCAATGAGACCTATGATTATAGCAAAAAGCAAGCCGTTTGCAAGTGAGAGGATCACCTCCTTTTTAATGGTTCTGTAAGCATCGTGCTTTGCGATCTCACCCAATGCCAGCTGACGTACGACAACCGTAAGACTCTGTGTTCCGGCATTCCCGCCCATCGAGGCTACGATGGGCATCAGGACAGCCAGTGCAACATAACTCTGTATCGTTCCTTCAAAGATACCGATAACCATCGATGCAGCAATGGCTGTCACAAGGTTTATAGCCAACCAGACAGCACGTGCTTTTCCTGCTTTAAGAAGATCATCAACATCTTCCGCCTCATCATTCACCCCTGCTAGGTTATACATTTGATCTGTTGCCTGTTCATTCATGATGTCATAAATATCATCAGAGGTGATACGTCCCAGAAGTACACCCCTGTCATCAACAATAGGCATAGAACTCAGATCATATTCCTGAAATTTCTTAACAATATCATGAATATCATCATGATCATGCCCGACAACAGGTTTGTACTTTTCCGGATTTTCTTCTATATTCTCCTGTAGTGTCTTATCGAAATCAAACACTAGAAGATTATCCAATCCCACACCGTAACGTAAAAAATTATTTTCATCCGTCACAAAAAGATAATTGACATTTTCAAGTTCATCTTTTCTTCTTAGTTCTGCAAACTCACGTATAACATCATGTACGGTATGATGCAAATTGGCCGTATAGACCTCCACCTGCATGTATGCTCCGGCTTCATCTTCATCATACTTTTTTAGCTGTAAAATATCTGCCTGGTCATCTTCATGAAGTTTCTCAAAAACCTCTTTGGCGATACTGTGGTCAACCTCTTCAAGATCCTGAATGAAGTCTGTCTGGTCATCTGACTCAAGTTCTGCCACAGACTTGGCGATCTCTTCGGGTGTAAAAGACTCAACTACATCCTCGAAATATCTGTCTGGAAGCTCAAGTGCCACATCTGCGATCAGCTCTTTTGGAATTGCCTGTACCGCTTTGTCAAAACTTTTTTCATCAAGATCTTTAAGAAGTTTGGCGATTTCCGTTGGGTGCAGTTCATCATGTGGATGTGCATTTAAATATTCTGTAAGTTTATCCATGCTGCGTCCCCTCTAATAAGATATGATATGCATTTTAATGTGTGGAATTATACTTGAATTTTTTGAATAAAAGAATAAGCGTAAAAGTTTAAGAAAAACAGGGAGAACACTATTCTCCCTGCACGTCACACTTTTTAGTAATGATACAAAGTGGACAAAAGTTTGAAAGTCCTGCAATAAGAGGTATAACACCTAAATAGAACCATTTATTACCAGTATACACACCCACGCCTATAAGTGCCAACCCTACAACGATTCTAATAGGTCTACATACCTTTCTGATCTTATTTACATCCATATTATGTCCTTAGAAATATTTTTTGTATTGTAATATAAGTAACTTAGGATTATATAAGAAAAAAATCTATCATTGAAATAGGGACTTCACACCATTTTTTGTTTTACTGACTTTTTTTGTATTTTATCCCCTTAGCTGCAAAGTTCTTTTTGTATGATCGGCAAGAGTTCTTTTTCTATCAGATCATAGGTCTTCGCATACTCCTCATCAGCTTTTCCACTGGGGTCTTCAAACCCGACATGGATCGTCTTAACCGCTTTGGGGAACATCGGGCAGGTCTCTTTGGCTGCGTCACATACCGTCACCACAAGATCAAACGGCGTATCGAGTACTGTCTCTATGACCTTGGAGTGGTACTCGTCTCTCCACTCTCCTTTGGACTCCAGAAGCGCTTTGGCATGGGGGTTCACCTTTCCGCTGGCTTTGACACCCGAACTCTGTGCTTCCACACAGTCACCCAGCTTTGCGTTGATCATCGCTTCGGCCATGATGGAGCGGCAGCTGTTACCTGTACATAAGATCAGTACCTGTTTTTTCTTACTCATATTTTACACTCTCCTGTTTGTGATAGTTTTTGAAGCGGCGGCAGTTCGATGTCGAGATGACGGATCTCTTCAAGTGCTTCCAACCTGAACCTGTCAAGCGGTGAACGGATGGAATAATACGCCCACGTCCCCTTGCGGTCCACACGTAAGAAACCTGCTTCTTTTAAGATTTTAAGATGTCGTGAGAGGCGTGACTGTATCATGTCAAGCGAGGCTTGAAGGTCACAGACACACAAGGCACCGTGCTCATCGATGAAACGCAGGATCAACACCCGTGTTTCATCATTGAGAGCGGCTACTGTTTTTAAAAAATCATCCATCTGATTCCTTTCAATTTTTAAAAGTATATCAGAAAAAAATTAATATATCAACATATCTTGATTTATATTTATATTTCAGATATACTTCACGAAAAAAGGATATCTATGATACTCGCAATGGTTCTTTTTCTTGTCACACTTCTCTTCGTTATCTGGCAGCCAAAAGGGCTTCAGATAGGAACGACCGCAGTTGTCGGTGCTCTCCTGGCACTGCTGCTTGGTGTCGTCAGTTTCGATGATGTCATCACCGTTACAGACATCGTATGGGATGCCACGCTGGCATTCATCGGGATCATCCTGCTTTCCATGGTACTCGACGAGATCGGCTTTTTTGAATGGGCAGCCATCAAGATGGCGAAACTCAGCGGAGGAAGCGGGAACAAAATGTTCGTCTACATTCTGCTTCTGGGTGCACTGGTAGCAGCTTTCTTCGCCAACGACGGTGCGGCGCTCATTCTGACCCCTATCCTGCTGGCCAAGATGAAATACCTCAAAATGAAGCCGCTGCCCATCTTCGCCTTTTTGATGGCGGGTGGGTTCATAGGTGACTCGGCATCCAACCCGCTGGTCATTTCCAACCTGACCAACATCGTCACCGCGGGCTATTTCGACATCGGTTTCGTGGAGTATGCCAAGAACATGTTTCTGCCAAATCTCCTGAGTATTGTTGCCTCCATTGCGGTACTGTGGGTCTACTTTAGAAAGGACATCCCTCTAAGCGTCAATGTCGATGAACTTCCCGAAGCTTCCTCCGTCATCAAGAACCAGACCATGTTCAAGCTCAGCTGGTTCTTCCTTGCCTTTTTGATGGTCGGGTATTTCATCGGTGACCACTACAATCTCCCGGTCTCCGTATTCGCTCTTGGTGGTGCATTGGTCTTCCTTGCCATTGCTAACCACCACAAGGCGACCAAGCCCATTATGACCATCAAAGCCGCACCATGGCAGGTGGTCTGGTTCAGTATCGGGCTCTACATCGTCGTCTATGGCCTGAAGAATGCAGGGCTGACAGATATTGTTGCCTCATGGATCGATATACTCAAGCATCAGGGAGAGATGGTTGCGGTCATCGGTACAGGCTTCCTTTCCGCCATTCTCTCCTCTATCATGAACAACATGCCGACCATCATGATCATGGATATCGCCATCGACAAAGTGGGTTATGTGGGAAATGAAGCACTGGTCTACGCCAACATCCTCGGCTCCAACCTCGGACCCAAAATGACCCCTATCGGATCGCTTGCCACTCTGCTCTGGTTGCATGTCCTTGCACAAAAAGGCGTGAAGATCGGCTGGGGAGAATACATGAAGGTCGGGCTGGTCATTACCCCGCCTGTTCTCCTTGTAGCACTTTGGGGGTTACTATGAAGAAGATAAAATACCGTCTATTTTTGAATAATATTTAGAACAACATTATCTTGGCAAGCCCCAAGAAGACAAAAAAACCGATCGCATCAGTTGCTGTTGTCAACAGTAGAGGTGAGGCAATGGCAGGATCCGTATCGTAGTGTTTGAAAGTAAGTGGCAAGAGTGAACCAAGCAATCCTGCAATCGAAAGATTAATAATGATCGCAAGCCCTGTAACGACTCCAAGCATTGGTGTATGAAACCAAAGATACGCTACGAGCCCCACCATCAGACCAACAATGACACCATTGATCACTCCGATGTAAACCTCTTTGGAAAGAATCTCTTTGGCGTATTCCCAGGATATCTCTCCCAATGCCAGACGGCGTACGGTAACCGTAACGGCCTGATTGCCCACATTGCCCCCTAGCGCTGCAATAACAGGCATTAGTACGGCAAGTGCGACGATCTGCTCAATGGTCGCTTTAAAAAAGTTGACGACGGAAGCAGCGATGAGAATGGCTCCCAAGTTAATGAATATCCACTTTAGTCTGTGCTTTTGTGCACTAAAGAGACTCTCTTCCTCGGCTTCCTGCATTGTACCACTCATTTTAAATGCCTGTGCCTCTTCTTCTGCGAGTATCAGATCATAAATATCGTCAAAAACAATACGTCCCTGCAGTTTATCTTCACTGTTGACTACTGCAACTGTAGCCAGATCAAACTCCCGAAACAGTTTTGTCACTTCCTTAACGGGGGTATGGTCTCGAACAGAGAGAGGTTTGTGAGGATGGAGTGTATCAATCACATCTGCCAGGGTCTCATCATCTTTGAAGAGCAGTAGATCACTGAAGTGAATGGTAGCGAGCAGATGTCCCTCTTCATCTGTAACAAAAAGTTTGATAAGCGGCATCGCCGGTTTGTATTTTCTAAAAGCTTTGATCTTCTCTTTAATATCGTCTATATGCTCATCTGTGGTAGCCCACAGCAATTCAGTCTGCATATAGGCACCTGCTTCATCCGGATGATATTGTGCAAGACGGCTGATCTCCTGCTTCTGCTTGGAGTGTAAAAGAGGATAGATCACCTCTATGATCTGTGGTGCAACTTTCTCTAGTCGCTGCATGAAATCTGTCGCCTCATCACTCTCCAGATAGGAGATCGCATCGGCCAACTTTTTGTGTGGCAGCCTACTAACCGCTTCCCTGAAAAGCGATAGGGGAAGTGCCAGAAGCACTTCTGCAAGAAGATGTTTTGGAATTTTGGAGAGACTGGCAAAAAAGAGACCGTAGTCCTGATAGGAGATCTCCTGAAGAAGCCTGGCAAGGCTGTCTGGAGTGAAATGACTACTTTGCAAAAGCATTTCAAATTGTTGAACTGCAGGTATATTTGCCGACATTAATGACCCCCCTTTCTGGAAAGTATATCCAAATTTTTTACTCATATATGAATATTTATCTAACATTTGAATTAAAAAAATTTTGATCCAAGCTGGTAGACCAATACACTCACTCCATAAGCTACAAGTGGTAAAAGAGCAGTTTCAAATAGCATCCATCGCATCCCAAGTTCCGTTCTGATCGCGGCCATTGTGGAAACACAGGGGATATACAGTAAAATGAAGACCAGGTAACTAAACGCAGCCAACGGTGAGCTGAACTGATCTTTGAGCTTGTGCTGCAGGGCATTTGGCTGCTGTTCTCTGCTTGAACTTTCCATCTGAATATTGAATACAGACAAAAAAGCATTGACAAAAGCTTCTTTCAAAGCATTGACCTGATTAAACACATCATCTTTAAAAGTACTTTTTGTCATCTCTTTTTTCATTTCTACCCCGTAGATCGTTCCCAGTGAGCCGATGACCACCTCTTTAGCAAGCGTTCCCGGGATCATGGCGGCTACAGGCTCCCAGTGTTCTGCAAATCCTGCCGGCTTAAAGACCGGTGTGATCACTTTGGCCGCCTGTGCCAGATATGAGTTATGAGGGTCCGTTCCCACAGGAAGTTTGATGACTCCCCACAATACAATTGAAGCCATGACGATCACCGTTCCTGCACGTACAATGAAATCTTTGAGTTTTGGCCACATCAAAACCCAGACAGCTTTCATATTCGGCATATGGTAGGTGGGTAGTTCCAGAAAAAAAGGTTTACTCTCTTCTGAAGGCAGGATGTGATTGGCGATCCACCCCAAAAGGAGTGCAACGATGATCCCCAGCAGATACAGCGACATGATCACCAAAACCTGATGCTCCTGAAAAAAGATCGCAGTAAACAAAGCATAAATAGGTAATCTCGCACTACAGCTCATCATAGGGATCATCAGTGTAGTAATGATACGTTCTCTTTTTGTTGTGAGCGCACGTGTTGCATAGACAGCGGGAACATTGCATCCAAAACCGATGATCATGGAGATAAAGGCATTGCCTTTGATGCCCAAGGTTCTTCCCGCACGATCAAGCAGGAAACTCACCCGTGCCATATAGCCGCTCTCTTCAAGCATCGCCATAAAAAAGTAGAGCAGGAACAGAAGCGGTAAAAAAGAGAGCACCAGTCCCATACCGCTCAAAATACCGTCCGTGACCAGTGATACAAGCCAGGGAGGAGCTGCATCTTGTAGCCCCAGTGAGATATATTTGTCCAGAAAATCCTGAAAAAAGTTCGATACCCACGTCACCAGTGATCCACTGCCGTCAAAGGTCAGTTTGAACATCAGCATCATAATAGCGAAGAACAGAGGAATTCCCAGCCATTTGTGTAAAAGAACGGCATCGATCTTTTCACTAAGCAGCACTTTGTCCAGGATAGGTTTTTTCAAAACAACCTCCAGCAAACGATCGATGACTTCATATCTAGCACGTGTAATGATGGTCTTAATGGGAAGCTTCATATGGGCTTCCAGTCTCTCTCTTGCCTTTGTCGCTTTTTCTATGAGATCATTTTCTTTTAAAGTCTTGGACAAAGAGACAGCATAAGGATCATCTGCAAGCAGTTGTATTGCAAAAAGCCGTTGTGGCAGATCGGTTTGAGGCATGGCATGTATCAAAAAAGCGATCTCTTTTTCAATATGCTCCTGATAAGACTGTATATGCGGAATCGTATGTTCATCCACTGCAGCCATAGCAGCATCGATCAGTTTTTGCGTACCAAGTTTCCTGGATGCTATTGTGGGTATGGCAGATATTCCCAAAATCTCCTGTAATCTGTCAACATCGAGTTCATATCCCCGTTTGGTGAAATCATCGAACATATTGAGTGCCAGTACCATGGGTCTTTGCATATCGATCAATTCCAGAGTAAGATAGAGATTTCGGCGGAGATTGGTCGTGTCGATGACATCGATGATACCATCAAATTTTTCCTCTGCCAGCATATTTCTGGTGATCTTCTCTTCCAATGAATAAGGGCTGAGAGTATAGGCTCCGGGGAGATCGACCAGTGCGATCTTTTCTCCATCATAGGTAAATCTTGCTTCTTTCTTTTCGACTGTGACCCCGGGCCAGTTACCCACTTCCAGGTCACTCTTTGCAATAGCATTGATCAGTGCTGTTTTCCCGGTATTGGGATTGCCTACAAAGGGAATACGTATCATGAAAGTCCTTTTCTTTCACGCTTTCTCAGTTGTGAAATGGCTTCAACCTCTATCTTTTGGGCATCCTCATTGCGCAATGCCAGATGCTCATCTCCTATGCGTATCTCGATAGGGTCCCCCAGAGGTGCGATCCGTACAACCTGAATAGGCTCACCACACAACACACCAAGTTCCATCAAGCGGTTCTTTAGTTCTCCTATATCGCCGATGGATTTAATGATCGCCTTTTGTTTTGGAAGAAGTTCGCTGAGTTTCATTGTTCTCTCTCTTTATCATCGAGCCTGTCTACTATCACTCCCTGCAAATAGGCACCCAGAACCACATAAAAAGTGTAGACCAGCGTAAAAGCCCACCCAAAATAGCTTATCATCAGCGGTAACCAGGGTATTTTGATGGCTCTTGCATAGATGAAAGCGATGATCAGGCCATCTTTTGCGCCCTGTTCTCTTAAGTTCTGAAGCAGCGGATACCACACATATCCAGGCCCATGGCTCAATACACCGCCAAACAATGCCAAAAGCC
>JANTHR010000035.1 GCA_024762315.1 Sulfurovum sp. | reverse complement strand
AGAGAGTAAAATGATCAGCCAAAAACAGGCAATGATGGCAAAAAAAGGTGAAATGATGTATGGTAAAATGTGTCAGAAAACCGATAAGAAGTTTGCTTCTACTGCTGAAGCTAAAGCTTTCATTGTTGACAACAAACTCTGTAAAGGCTTGAACGGCAAACAGTTACAGGCAGTTGGACTCTATTTGAAAAATAGATAAACCGTAGGGTGTTGTACCCTTACAACACCCAAACAAGGGAAATAAACGTGTTAAAAATTATTTTTATAGCATTATGGAGTATGGTATGTCTCTTTGCGGATCAGAGCAGTGCTGCAAAAGCAATGAAACTCGCACAAAAAGGTGAACGCATTGCCAAGGTCATGTGTGAGCAGAGTAAACTTCCTCAGGCAACAGGGGGTATAGAAAAAATAAAGCAAAAGGTCAAAGCCTCCGGGGCGTGCAGGCATCTCTCTTCTGACAAATTGGAAGCGGTAGCCTATTATCTGCAGCAGGGAAGTGTAAAAGAACACAGTCAGCATCTGGCAGTACCCGATGATGCCAAATGTCCGGTATGCGGCATGTTCGTTTCAAAATATCCGAAGTGGGCCGCCATGATGAAGCATGATGGCAAAGTCTATTATTTTGACGGGGTAAAAGATATGATGAAATATTATATCTTCGATGGAGATTTTCCGTATGAGCGTACCCATATCTCTCAGATGGTCGTAAGTGACTACTATACCATAGAAGCTATCCCTGCCAAAGAGGCCTTTTATGTGCTGGATGCAGATGTATTCGGCCCGATGGGGCATGAGCTTATCGCCTTTAAGGACAAAAAGAGTGCACAGACATTCATGGATGAACATCACGGTAAAAAGATCGTAAAGTTTGATGAAATTACCGATAAAATGGTGATGGCATTGGATGGAATAGAACAGTAAATGATCAAGCCTTTTTTTGTGTTGGTATCATTTTTGCTTCTGTCAGTAGGTTTGGTAGCAGTGCATTACCAGCAGTACGATAGAAAAACACCACAGGAGAGAGTGGGGGAGATCAGTGCCATAACCCATTTTTCTTCTCCTGCATTAAGTGTGTCGTACTACGAACCGAGGATACTTTTTTATGAAACTGCTTCAAACCCTGCCTATCCCCAGATGCAGCCAATAAACAGAATGGATTTTGTCTATGAAAAATAGTGCTTTTTTACATTTTTTGACCCTCTTGCTGTTCAAGCAAAAGAGCAAACATGTCGGAGCAGTACTGATCTCCGTGATCATCATTTTTCTTTTAAGTGCTGTACTGTTCCTCTCTTCGTCTTTGCAGCATTCTCTTCTGTCTGCACTCCACAAGCAGGGAGACTTTACCGTAACACGCATACAGGCAGGAAACCCTGTCAATACACCCGTAGCATGGGTGGATCAAATACTTGCTATCAATGGGGTCACCCATGTTGCCCCCAGGATCTACGGAAGATATTTTTTTGCTCCAAGAGAAAAATCTTTTTTGGTGGTCGGTATCGATTTTTTTGACGAACAGAACACACAGACACTTCAGTCACTGGTCAAAAATATAGATTTGAAACGCTTTTTTTCACAGGACAATATGATTGTAGGCCAAGGGGTTAGAAAATTTCTTCAGGCACACTATTTTAAAGAGGATTTCACATTCAAAACACCCAAAGGAGCATTTAAAAAAGTTCATATTTACCAAACATTGCCCAGGCAGACCAAGCTGATAGCCAACGATATGATCATTCTGCCTATCGATCTGGCAAGAGAGATATTCGGTATGCATGACGATGAGGTAACAGACATCACCTTTAATGTCCCCAATGACGCGGAGTGGGACAACATCATTACCAAACTGCATTTAATGTTCTATGATGTCAGGGTAGTTGAAAAAAGAGAAGTGAAAAAAGCCTATGAAAATCTCTATAACTATAAAGGAGGGCTCTTTTTGATCCTTTATCTGGTCACCATTGTCACGTTTATGCTGATACTCTATCAGCGTTACTCTATGGTCTACTCTACAGAACGAAAAGAGATAGGAATTCTTCGTGCGGTAGGGTGGAGTATTAAAGATATTCTGAAATTAAAATTTTATGAAAATCTGGTGATCGTTCTGGTAAGTTTTACACTGGGAGTGGTATTGGCATACCTGTATGTGTTTGTGTGGAATGCACCGCTGTTGAGTCATATTTTCCTGGGAGGCTCCAATCTTGCCAATCATGTCACTTTTGTACCGGTGATCAAATTTGGCATACTGGGTTCCATCTTTCTTTTTTATGCGGTTCCTTTTTTGGCAGCAGTGTTGATCCCTGCATGGAAAATTGCCGTGACACCCCCCAAGGAGGCAATGCTGTGAGAATGAGGAGTGAAGAATCAGTAGGGTGTGCAATGGCACACCAAAGAGAGGACAAGGCATAATCATGGTTATATTGGAGAATGTCAATAAAGTATATAATGAAGGAACCACTCAGGCATTTGAAGCACTTCAATCCATTGATCTGGAAGTAAGTGAAGGAGAATGTGTCATTCTGAGCGGGGTCAGTGGAAGTGGCAAGTCTACGCTGCTTTCACTGATCGCTGCGCTCGACAAACCCAGCAGTGGAAAGATCGTTGTCAATGCAGAGCTGATCTCAAAGCTGCCCGATCTTCATGCCTCTGCCTACCGTGCCAAAACAATCGGCGTCATTTTTCAGCACTTTAATCTTCTGGAGTCACTCAGTGTAGAAGAGAATGTGATTGTTCCTTTGATCAATTCAGGATTGGATATGCAGACGATTAAAGTTATGGCAGACAGGAGTATGGAGCTCGCAGCCATTTCGCATAAGGCATCCCAGGAGGTCAAGGCGCTCTCAGGCGGAGAAAAACAGCGTTGTGCCATAGCCAGAGCACTGGTGCATGAACCCAAACTCATCCTTTGTGATGAACCTACGGCCAATCTTGACAGAGCCAACTCACTGAAGTTCATAGAGATACTCCAGTCATTGCACGACATGGGTAAAACCATTATCATTGCCACACATGATCCTCTCTTTGAAGGACTTTCTTTTGTAAGCAAAGTGCTACATATGGAAGATGGGCGAATAGAGAACAGGGAGCAGGGAGCACAGAGCAGTGAATGAGATACTGTTAAACAATGAAGTCATCGTCTATCTGCTTTCTGAAACAGTGCTTTACCTTCTTCTTTTTCTTGCCTTTGTTGTGACTGTCGGGTTGGTTAAAAAGTGGAATTTTGACGCTTTTACTACAGAACAGTTCACGCTGGAGAACCGCTCCTATCTGGTGATGGCTATTATCTTTTTTGTGATGTTGCTTAAAGTGATACTGCTTCCTTATTTTGTCTATACGATAGATAAGCTCTCCGACCTCATTCCCGGAGCGATGTGTGGAGCAGGTGTGATCAAGGCAAATGTGTACGGCAACCCTCTTTTGTCGCTCAAGATCATCATTCTCTTTTTGAGTGGTTTGTGGTTGAGTATAAACACTATAGACCTTAAGGCAAAAAACTATCCTTACTTAAAACTAAAATCATGGTTCTTTATGGTTATCTTTCTTTTTATGAGTGCAGAGTTTGTACTGGATATACTGTATTTTACACACATAGAAACGACCAATCCCGTGAGCTGCTGCTCAGTGATCTTTGGACAGACAGGAGGTATTAACGGATTACCTTTTGGTTTGGATATTCCTAAGCTTTTGATGCTGTTCTATCTGCTGTTTGCTTTGGTTGTTTTGACGATCGTCTCCAATATGACACTGCTCAGTATCGTAGCAAGTCTGCTTTTTGCTGTACTGTCCTATTATGCTGTCGTTTATTTTTTTGGCACGTATGTGTACGAACTTCCTACACACCAATGTCCTTTTTGTATGTTGCAGGATCATTACTATTATGTGGGATATCTGATCTGGGGATTACTGCTTTTTGGTGTTTTCTTTGCCATAGACAGTGCCGTGATAGATTTTTTGTTCAAACGTCACTCAAAAACTCTAAAGAGAATTTCGTTACTATTTCTAAGCCTGTTCGTCATGCTTTGCAGTAGTTATGTGATTGTCTATTATCTAAAAAACGGAGTATTATTGTGAAAAAAATCTTGGTGAATCTTTTAACGTTTCTCATTGTGGTTGCTATTATTGTGATATTGTTTTTGGCACTGGGAAGTGAAGAGGGAGCACGATATGTCTACAAAGGAAATACAGCACATCAGGCAGTTCAGATCAAGCCCAAAGAGTATCAATGCTCAGAGTGTAATATGGATGTAGAGAAGTTGGAATACGCTGCACAGATCATTACTGAAAATGGAGATACGTATTTCTTTGATGATATCGGGTGTGTGGTACTTTGGCTTGAGAATCATAAACCGGACATAGTAAAAATATTGACACAGACCCTTGATACACATCACTGGATAGATGTTAAAAAAGCATGGTATACGCGTATTTCACATGATCCTATGGGGTATGGATTTGCTGCACTGGAAGTGAAAAAAGAAGGTTTGATACCGTATGAAGAGATGAAAATACTGATGCTTCAGGGAAAAAATCTGCATGACCCCTTTGTCAAGAAAAAACTTTTAGGAATCCAATAGGTTCACTTTTTTTTCACAAAAACACGATTTACTCGGGGATACAAGCAAGGATTTAGTCAAAAATAGATGATTTTTATCATTTTTTTGTTATACTTGTGCGTATTTTTAAACACTTAAGGAGTAATCAATGGCATTATTTGATGATGTAAAAGAAGTAGTTGTAGAGCAACTAAATGTGAGCCCGGATGAGGTAAAAGAAGAGTCTAAATTCGTAGAGGACCTTGGGGCGGACAGTCTTGATGTCGTTGAGTTGGTAATGGCACTTGAAGAGAAATTCGATATCGAAATTCCTGACGACCAGGCAGAAGCTATTGCAACTGTAGCTGACGCAATCAAATTTATCGAAAACGTATAATTTGATTTTATTTCCCTTCGTGGGGAATAAGATATATATAGCCATTTTACGGAACGGTTATATATATCTTATTTAAGCAGACATAGGAGAAGCAGTGAAAAGAGTAGTAGTTACAGGTTTAGGAATGATCAATTCGTTGGGACTTGATAAAGAGAGTGCATTTTCTGCCATATTGGAAGGGAAATGCGGTATTAAAATAATCGAGTCGTTTGACCCAGAAAAGCAGTCTGCAAAAATTGCAGGTGAGATCATGGATTTTGATCCTCTTACTGTGATGGATGCCAAAGAAGCGAAAAAAGCAGACAGATTCATACAGCTTGGTCTGAAAGCGGCTGCAGAAGCAATGGAAGATGCAAAGTTTTCTGCCGATGTTGACAGAGAAAGATTCGGCGTGGTTTCTGCGTCAGGGATCGGCGGATTGCCGAATATTGAAAAGAACTCGGTCGTATGTGAAAATCGGGGACCAAGAAGAATTTCTCCTTTCTTTATTCCCTCTTCATTGGTCAATATGCTTGGCGGGTTTGTTTCGATCTACCAAAACCTTAAAGGTCCCAACCTTTCTGCTGTAACTGCCTGTGCTGCCGGAACACATGCCATTAGTGAAGCGGCAAAGTCCATTATCGTAGGCACTTCCGATAAGATGCTGGTCGTGGGTGCAGAGTCTGCTATCTGCCCTGTCGGTGTAGGCGGATTTGCTGCGATGAAAGCACTCTCTACAAGAAATGATGATCCTAAAACAGCTTCAAGACCTTTTGATGCGGATCGTGACGGTTTTGTGATGGGTGAGGGTGCAGGTGCTTTGGTGCTTGAGAGTTACGATGATGCTATAGCACGCGGGGCTACGATCTATGGTGAGCTTATCGGTTTCGGTGAGAGTGGTGATGCGAACCATATTACTACACCGACCATGGATGGACCGCTTCGTGCAATGAAGGGTGCCTATAAGATGGCAGGTGAACCAAAAATAGACTATATCAATGCACACGGTACCTCTACTCCTGTAAATGACAAAAATGAAACGGCAGCGATTAAAGAATTACTTGGCGGTAAAGAGAATTGCCCTCCGGTCAGTTCTATCAAGGGACAGGTTGGTCACTGTCTTGGTGCGGCAGGTGCTATAGAAGCTGTTGTGTCACTGATGGCTATGAGAGACGGTGTACTTCCTCCAACCATTAACTATACAACTCCGGATGAGAACTGTGACTTGGATTATGTTACGAGCGGAGCCAGAAAGGCGGACCTTAATGTTGTAATGAGTAACTCCTTTGGTTTTGGTGGAACAAACGGTGTAGTCATATTTAAGAAAATATAAGGATTCAAAATGGCAACTTATTTGGATTTTGAAAGTAAAATTGAAAAGATACAGGAAGAGATCGTATCTGCTCATGCCATTGCCAATCTAGAAGCAGTAGAGAAGTATCAGAAAGAGTTGCAAAAAGAGGTAGAAAAGACCTTTGGTTCTTTGAGTGATTATCAAAAATTACAGCTAGCGCGTCACCCGGACAGGCCTTATGCTTTGGATTATATTAAGCTGATCATGGATGATGCCTATGAGATCCACGGAGACAGGGCATTTCGTGATGATCCTGCTATTTTATGTTATATCGGTTGGATCAATGGTCAGAAGACGATGGTTATCGGTGAGCAAAAAGGGCGTGGCGTTAAGAACAAGATCAAAAGGAATTTTGGTATGCCTAACCCCGAAGGGTATCGCAAAGCACTTCGTGCAGTAAGAATGGCGGAGAAATTCGATATTCCCGTACTGATGCTCATAGACACTCCGGGTGCTTACCCCGGGCTTGGAGCGGAAGAGAGAGGTCAAAGTGAAGCGATCGCCAAAAATCTTTTTGAATTTGCTTCAGTGAAAGTACCTATGGTTTCCGTGGTCATCGGTGAAGGCGGTTCAGGCGGGGCACTTGCCATCGGTGTAGCAGATAGGCTTGCAATGATGCGCTATTCCGTTTTTGCAGTCATCTCTCCGGAAGGATGTTCGGCGATTTTATGGAATGATCCGTCTAAAGTGGAGACTGCAACCAAAGCCCTTAAGATCACACCTAGTGATCTTTTGGAGCATAAACTTGTTGATGATGTCCTGGATGAACCGTTGATCGGTGCTCACCGAGATAAGGTTACAGCAGCAGAAGTACTTAAAACCTATTTCCTGGAGAATGTAAAAGCATTACAGGAGCTTTCAGTGGATGAGATGCTTGATCTGCGTTATAAAAAATTGACTTCAGTCGGTGCTTTTAGCGAATAAGTTGGTCATTCTTTAATTTATGATACACGAAATAGCCCAATACCTTGTAGATACGATTGGGGCTATGGGCTATTTGGGTATCTTTCTTCTTATGTTTCTTGAGAGTACTTTCTTCCCTTTTCCCAGTGAGATCATTATGGTACCTGCAGGATACCTTGCTTTTAAGGGTGAAATGAATATCTATCTTGCTGTCATTACAGGTATCTTCGGCTCGGTTGCAGGGGCACTCTTCAACTACTATCTGGCGATGCATTTTGGAAGAAATTTTATTTTGAAATATGGAAAATATTTTTTTATCAAAAAAGAGACGCTTGATAAACTCGAAGTATTCTTCAATAAACACGGGGAGCTCTCTACCTTTAACGGAAGACTTATCCCGGGTATCCGCCAACTTATCTCTCTGCCGGCAGGATTGGCACGTATGAATGTGGCGAAATTCTCTTTTTATTCGGGGCTGGGTGCAGGTATCTGGGTAATCGTATTGGTGGCTATCGGTTATCTTCTCGGTTCAAAGGAAGAACTTATAAACGAGTATTTGCAAAATGCTACACTTATTGCACTTATTTCAGTTGCATTCATTACACTTTTTTACATCATACGCATAAAGCGCAGAAAAAAAATTTTGAAAAATTAATCCAATATCCAGGCCACATATTTTTTCTTTTTGATCTTCACGCTTTTGAGTGCTTTAAAAACCTTTTCTATTACCGTATGATGCAAAGCCACATAAGACTTTGTCTCCGTAATGTTTATCTTTCCTACCATCTTATTGTCAATACCTATTTCTTTACAGAGTGTGCCTAAAATGTCCCCTGCCCGCAGTTTTGTTTTTTTGCCACCATTGATACAAAGTGTATCGTATGATGAGATCATTTTAAATGTTGCATCTGCACGTAGGTCTTTCATTTGTCCTTTACGGGCATGAGAGGTGATATAAGTGCATTTCCCACTGTCATTAGGGGAGTACAAAGACAAGGCGACTCCTGTGGCATCTGCTCGTCCCGTACGTCCTATGCGGTGTGTGTAAATCTCTTTGTCAATAGGCAGATCATAATTGATGACAAGCTCAATCCCTTTGATGTCCAAACCTCTTGATGCAACATCTGTTGCTACCAGGATACGTTTAGAACCATTAGAGAATACAATGACAGCCTCATTGCGTTCTCTTTGGTCAAGGTCACCATGCAGGTCTATGACAGAGTGTCCGCGCCTATGGAGTCTGTCTGCCAGTGAGATGACTTCTGCTTTTGTATTACAGAAAATAAGCAGAGACTCTGGTTTGTAGGACTGAATGAGGGCTATGAGGGTCTTAAATTTATCAGAAGTTTCATATACGACCTCATCTATTTTAGTGGCTTCTTGGATCGTGTCCACTTTAAGGACAAGCGGCTGTTTCAAAAGTGTTGCAGCCAGCTTCTCTATCTTCCTGGGGAAGGTTGCTGAAAAGAGAAGGGTTTGTCTGCTTTTAGGCATATTGGAACTTATCTTAACGATCTCGTCATAAAAACCCATATCCAGCATGCGGTCTGCTTCATCGAGTACCAGTGTCCTGATACTATCAAGCGTTAGAGTCTCTTTAGCAAGATGATCTTGTATGCGTCCCGGAGTCCCTATGAGCATATGTGCTCCCTTTGCCAATGATTCAGCCTGTGCCCGAAGAGGTACTCCGCCATAGAGTGTGAGTATTTTTAAGTTGGCTTTATAGGCTGCAACTTTTCTGAGTTCGACAGTTATCTGCTCTGCAAGCTCTCTGGTAGGGGTGATAATGATCGTTTGAGGTTTGTTTTTATTCATATCTGTACGCATGATGCAGGGTATGCCAAAAGCCAGTGTTTTTCCTGATCCGGTCTTGGATTGGGCTAGAATATCCTTTCCTTCCAGAATTGGATTGATAGCTTTTTCCTGTATTTCGGTCATTTTACTAAAGTTGAATGCATCGATTATGTCTAAAAGTGCTTTGGGTATGTTCGTGATAGTCTCAAAGGATGCCATATTTAGTTTTTCCTGAATGTATATGTAGTGTATTAAAGTTTTGTAGAATATTGGTATTAAGAAGGATGTGGGCTGGAGCCCACAATAGGATTATGCATTGGATTTTCTATAATCCAAGATCATTTTGTATGCTTCATCTTTTAAATGGAGTTTCTCTTTTTTAAGTGTTTCCAGTTCCATATCTGTCATAGGGACATCACCTGCTTCAGCATGCTCGATCTTTTGGTCAAGCTCATTGTGTTTTTCAAAAATTCTTGCAAAGTGTGCATTTTCCTGTTTTAGTGCATGGATCTCATCTCTGTATTCGTGTAACATAGGTAACTCCTAATCTGTAGTTTATTTGGTTGTATTCTATCGTTTTTGTGATTAGAATCGTGTTAAATTTTTACGTGATCAGCTATTTTGGAAGCGGAAACTTTAGTTCTATCACTATATAAAGGCGGGACGGAACTCTTCACTTCCGAGGAATATATCAGGTTCGGTATTCTGCATTGATCTTGACATATTCATAACTTAAGTCGCAACCGTATGATGTATAGGATGCATCTCCCAGACCAATGTCACAGGTGACTGTGAAACTCTCCTGTTTCATAATTTTATACGCTTGCTCTTCGCGTTCTTTATCGAGCTCTCTGAACGCATTGGAGTAAATGAGAAGATCGTCATAGTGAATCGTGAGTGTACGCTCATCACAGGCAATGCCGCTGGCACCGATGGTAGAAGCAATACGCCCCCAGTTCGGATCCTCACCGAAAAGTGCAGTTTTGACAAGCAGGGAGTTGCTGAGTGCCGTACTGGCTTTTTTTGCTTCCTCTTCATTCTTAGCGCCTTTGACTTCAAAAGCGACAAGTTTATTGGCCCCTTCTCCGTCTTTGAGTATCATCATGGCCAGTTCAAACATGATCTTTTCAAGGGCCTCTTTGAAAGCAGCTTTGTTGTAGTTGGCACTTTTTTTGTTGGAAAGCAGCAACACTGTATCATTTGTGGAAGTATCACCGTCTACGGAGATACGGTTAAATGAATTGTCTGTAGAAATACGAAGTAACTCATCCATATCTTTTTTAGGGATAGCCGCATCAGTGATGATAAAGCAGAGCATCGTTGCCATCGCCGGGTTTATCATACCCGCACCTTTGCAAATGGCTGCGATGTTGAAGCTTTCATTGTTACCTAGTTCTATTTTGTAGGCCAATTCTTTTTTAAAACTGTCCGTTGTCATAATAGCCCTTGCAGCCTTATCAGAATTTGATGCATTAAAATCCAAGGTATGAAATGCAGAAGTGATTTTTTCAACAGGTAAACGATACCCGATCACTCCTGTTGAGGACATCACAGGGTTATGTACTTTTATTTTAGATTCAAGTGCTGACATGATCCTATCAATATCTTCTATCCCTTTTTCCCCTGTCATTGCATTGGCATTTTTAGCGTTGACCAGTACAAAGTCTGTTTGAAACCCTTTGGGATATTTCTGAAAATGTTTGATAGGTGCTGCCTGGAATGTATTGGAAGTGAATACGGCAGAAATATCACAGAGAACTTCCGAACGGATGAAGGCGACATCTCCCTGATCCGTATTTGGACGCATACCGATATTCACTGCGTCGCAAAAAAAACCTTTGACGTTGGAAAGGCCGTTTTCTAATGGTTCGATAGTATAGTTTGACAACATAAATAACCTTTTTTATAGAGTTTATAGGGAAACGGGGACTTTAATCCCATATCCCGGTTTTTTTGTGAGACTAAAGTCTTCACTTTCTGAGAACTGTAAGATCACACATATTTAAGCTCTTCTGGCTTCTCTTTTTTCCTAATGATTTTCTTGGCTTTTCTTATTCCGTCGCCCGTTCCTATGAGTAGAAGTTTGGACTGCGGCATGATGATCGTATCACCTTTTGGCATAGGGATGAACTTACCGTCTTTTTGCCGGATACCGATGATCGTAACATTGGAGACATCCCTGAAACGTGCTGTCTTGATCTTTTTGAGTGCAAGCCATGAGGTTTTGGAGACCTTTGCCTCTTCCATATCAAGAGGGGTATCTTTTTTGTAGAGAAACTCCTGAAGAAGATTCTCCATGTCGGGGCGTGCTGCCATGGCATTGATACGCTGTGCCATGAGTTTTGTGGCAGTCACAACTTTATTGGCACCAAGTTTTAGTAGTTTTGTTTCATCTTCATAACTTTTGGCATTGGCAATAATGAGAAATTTTCTGCCACGGTGTATCTCTGTTTCATAAAGCCTGGCCGAGGCAATAGTTGCAATGTTGTCTGCTACATTGTCTGCCAGGGTAATAATACCTTTAGCCGAAGAAAGATGTGATTTTAAAATACCCTCTTCTGTATGTGCTTCTGCAATAACATAGTAAGGATAATGATATTTTTTTGCTATCTCTTCCATATCTTCCCTGGGGTCGACAACGACAAAGGGGATGTGGTTCGCACGTAGCTGTTTGGTAACCTGTATGGTAAATTCGTTATGGTAACAAACAACAAAATGTTGTTTAAGTCTGGCGATCTCATAAAGCATTTTACGCTCCTTGGCAGTTCTTTGGAATTCTCCTTTTTTTACAACTTCTGCAATAATACCTACGGCAATAGAGAAAACAACAAAGCCGAAGATGATCAGTGTAATAGTGAAAATACGTCCCATATCGGAGATGGGTTGTATCTCACCGTATCCTACGGTGGTAAAAGTAATGCCTGTTTGGTAAATAGCATTCATCAAGGTAAAATGGTCTATGACCATATACCCTATGGTACCGATAAGCATGACTAGTACGGTAAGGATCAGAGGAAGTCTAAAAGGGGCTAAATGGCCGTAATATTCGTCATTTAGGGTTATATGAGGTTTGGATGCGCTTCTCCATCCGAGAAACTTCTTAAATTTTGTGATAGAAATCATGATAAGAGAGTATATCCTCTCTTATCTTAAAAGTGCCAGCAAAAGGGTTTAGTTGGCAGCTGCAGCTTGAGCAGCTTTTTTCTTCATGGTTCTAAGTGTAGAAGCAGCCACTTTTACTCTTTTTGTTGTGCCGTCTTCAAGTGTGATCTTTACAGATCTAAGATTTGGAAGTTGTCTTCTTTTTGTTTTGTTGTTCGCGTGAGAAACGTTGTTCCCTGTTAATGGGCCTTTACCCGTAATATCGCATTTTCTTGCCATCGTGTTTTCCTTCATTAAAGTTACGTTTCTAAAACGTGAATATTTTTGTGCGATTATAGACAAAAAGAACTTAATTAATCATTAGGAAATATAGATAATGTCTCAAAGTAAGATGTAGCTATAATGTCAAAAATAGATACCGTGAGGATGATTTATGCTAGTAGCACCAAGTATACTTTCTGCTGATTTCGGGCATTTGGCCCGTGATGTTGAAGCCATTTGTGAAGGAGGATGTGACCTTGTGCATGTAGATGTCATGGATGGGCATTTCGTACCAAACCTTACTATAGGGCCGGTCGTTGTTGAGGCAGTGGAAAAAGCAGCAACGAAACCTTTGGATATCCACCTTATGGTAGAAAACAGCAGTTTTTTTGTTGATCTGTTCGCTCCCCTGAAACCAGGATACATCTCTTTTCATATTGAAGAGGAAAAACATCCCCACAGGCTTATACAAAAGATCCGTTCTTTAGGGATTAAACCGGCGATCACACTCAATCCGCATACGCCGCCCGAAACTATTGAGTTTTTACTTGAATATCTGGATATGGTGCTGCTTATGAGTGTCAATCCAGGATTTGGAGGGCAGAAATTCATTCCATCGGTTATAGAGAAAGCAAAACGTCTTAAAGCACTCATTGAAAAAAGAAACCCGAAATGTCTTATAGAGGTAGATGGCGGAGTGAATGATGAAAATGTGAAAGAGTTGAAAGCTGCCGGCGTAGATGTGGTTGTAGCCGGTTCTTTTGTCTATAAGCACCCTGCGGGGGTCAAAGAGGCGATCGCCTCTTTGAAGTGAAGAATTAAAAATTAAGAACGAAAAGTAGATGTATGCATTGCTGTGCAATGCTTTTATGTAAAAATGGAGTAGATTAATGAGGCAACCAGTAAATGAAAGAGAAGTTTTTCGTAAGAAAAACCTACTAACACTCTTCACTTTTCACTCTTCATGCCTCACTATTCTCCCAAGGAGGTTCTCGTGCGAGTAAAAATCTGCGGTATTACCAATCTGAGAGATGCTCTGCATGCAGTGGAGTGCGGAGCCGATGCATTGGGGTTCGTTTTTTATAACCAGTCTCCCCGGTACATTACGCCTGCTGCAGCAAAACGTATTATAGACCAGCTTCCCCCCTTTGTGGAGAGAGTAGGGCTTTTTGTGAATGAAGGGGTAGAGACCATCGATACGATCTGCAGATATTCAGATATTTCATTGGCGCAGATCCATTTTGATGTAGATGAAGAGTCTCTTGATGCGATAGGGTATAAAACCCTTCCTGTCGTACGTGCCAGATCAGCAGAAGATATCCATAAATTCTCTGAGAGATACCGTTTGGTAGATGCTTTTTGTGAAGCGTATGGCGGTAGTGGAAAACGTCTGAATCTTGAGTGGTTCGAGGGAGTGGACTGTTCGAAGATCATTCTTGCAGGAGGATTGAATCCTGAAAATGTCAAGGAAATAAAAAAATACGGTTTTTATGGTGTAGATGTAAGTTCAGGTGTTGAATCCATAAAAGGCAAGAAAGATCCCAAGAAAGTAGAGCAGTTTATCGCCAATGCGAAAAGTCTTTGATGAACTCACAACGGCATTCCGTAAACATGACGGGATATTAAGCGAAGAGCAGTATACGCATATTGCCGTAAAATATACGACGTTACTCGAAGACAGCGATACGATCTTTATTCTGCTTCAGGCTTCAGGTTACCCCATAGAAAAAGATGAGGATGGCAGGTACAGGCTTGAGACCTATTTTACGCCTTATCAAGAGCAGCGTTACTGTGTCATAGATATAGAGACAAACGGCAGTAAACCAGGCACCTCACAAGTAATAGAGATCGGCGCTGTAATGGTTCACAAGGGTAAGATCATAGACAGACTTGAAACATTTGTAGAGTGCGCCTATCTGCCGGAATATATCACGAAGATCACAGGCATAGAACCGATCGATCTTAAGGGTGCACCCAGTAGAAGAGAAGCACTGATAAGCTTAAGACATTTTATGGGTAATGCCGTTTTTGTGGCGCATAATGCAAATTTTGATCACAGTTTTCTCAATGCTTCCTTTGAACGGTTCGGCTTGGGAGGTATTGGCAATCCAAAGCTCTGCACGATAGATCTGGCGAGACGTACTTTTGAGAGTGAGCGTTACGGTTTGGCTTATCTTATAGATTTTCTGGAGATAGAAACGGCCACACATCACCGTGCCTACAGTGACGCCCTCTGTGCTGCCAAAGTAATGGAAAAAAGTTTTGAGAACCTACCCGAATATGTCAGGACAACAGATGATCTCATACGATTTTCAACTTCGTCCAAAAAAGAACGAAGAGTTAAAAAAGAGGAAAATTAATTTTCCTCTTTCCCCAAGATATAATGTAAAAAAAGTATCTGTGCAAACACAGCTGAAAAAATGTTAAGCAGAGGAATATAGTTAAACCCTGCTGCAATCATTGCCAACATAGTAGACTTCTTTGTTCTGCTTTTCACCTCTTTTTTATCGGCAATAAAGAGTGAACTTACATCATAAATGGTAGGTTTTTTGAGTAAAATAGACCAGAGCCATAATATATATACGGCACCTACTAGCGGGATGAACATTATTGGAAATGTAAATATAAAGAGAATGAACATCATTATGGCAGATTTGAGGCTTAGCAGGAGTGAGGTTGTGATGTTCGGTGCACCTACCACTTTGGTCTCAGGATAATGTTTTCTTGCAAGGGAGATGAGCAGGGGTTCTATCATAAATGAAGTAAGTACCGAAATCATAATAATGAAAATCATATAACTGATGGCGATAGATGCTACAGATGCCCCTGTGGTTTGAAGCCACTCCCATGGGAGCCATGAGAGATAACCGGCAATAAAGCTATTGATCCCCCTGCCTACCAGCCATAAGATAGCGGCTGTGATAGCTAAGGCAATAAGGGTTACTTTTGTTACAAACAGTAGAACGGTACCCGAGAATATATCTTTGAAGCTTTTGCTTATGGCTTGTGTCATGAAATAATCCTTTTTGATTTATTTTTAGTAAGGCGTTGCACCTTTGCAACACCGTGAATTTGAATGATAAAAAATATAAATATGTATTTATTGGTGTTGTCGGGGGGACAATACCCTAGAGATACTCGTTTTTAAATGCAACGTATCTTTGTGCAGAGGCATACAGTTCCGCTACCTCTTCGTCAGTCAATTCCCTAACGACTTTTGCCGGGCTTCCCATAATGAGTGACCTTGGCGGGAATTTTTTATTTTTGGTCACCAGGCTTCCTGCACCGACAATGGACTCTTTGCCTATGACCGCACCGTCAAGGATGGTGGCACTCATGCCTATGAGGCAGGCATCTTCTATGGTGCATCCATGCAGCATGACCCTGTGGCCTACGGTGACATCATTCCCGATAATAGTGGGATTTCCGTCCGACATGTCTGCTTTTTTATGGTGGGTGACATGTATCATGCTTAGATCCTGGATATTGCTTCTGTCTCCTATGGTAATGAAATGCACATCACCGCGTACCACACAGCCGAACCATACAGCAGAGTCTTCTCCCATTGTTGTGCGACCGATGACAGAGGCTCCTTTGGCCACCCAGGCATTTTTTTTAAGTTGAGGTGTCCACTCTTTGAATTTTAATAACATCAGTTCTCCTTTAGTATACGGCTTGCCAAACGGTTGACATAATCAGGCGTCTCTTTTTTTGTTTTGTCATAAATTTTGTTAACATACTGTTCCAGAACAGTATGATTGTTCACCGGTTTCCCCAATAGAGGCACCTTAATATAGTGTCCATCCTCCTGAAGCTCCCAGCGCAGCTGATTGTCTGCCAGTTGAAGCATCAGGATCTGTTCTATCTTCTGTGTCAGAGTATCTTCAAGTATAGGCGTCATAAGCTCTATGCGTCTTATCAGGTTGCGAGGCATGAGATCAGCACTTGCAATATAGCATTTGACCTTGTTGTGTTTAAAGTAGTAGATACGCGGATGTTCCAAGTATTTTCCAATAATGGAAGATACGGTAATATTCTCACTTATACCTTTGATCCCGGGTTTCAGACAGCAGATCCCCCGAATAATAAGATCAACCCTGCACCCCTCCTGCGAAGCTTTGTAAAGGGCTTTGATGATGTCTTTATCTACCAGTGAATTGGCTTTGAGGATAATATGTCCTTCTTTGCCCTGTTTGCCCTCTTTTTCTATCAGTTTAAGCAGTTTGGGTTTGATCTGCGTAGGTGACATATAGAGTGTACCCAGTTTTGTATGGGTGGAAAAACCAGTAAGAAAATGGAAAAAGTGTGTAGCATCGGTACCGAAGACTTCCTTGGAAGTAAAGTAGGATATGTCAGTATATATTTTTGCAGTACCGGGGTTGTAATTCCCTGTAGCCAGATGTACATAACTTTGCAGTTTCTTCCCTTTACGCTTGATGACCTGCGCGATCTTTGCGTGTACTTTAAGCCCAGGAATACCATAGACAACATGAGCTCCGGCATCTTCAAGTGCTTTTGCCCAGCGCAGGTTGTTCTCTTCATCAAAACGTGCTTTAAGCTCAACGAGTACCGTTACCTGTTTCCCGTCACGTACCGCATCAATAAGGGCTTTAACAATAGGTGATTTTTGACCTGCTCTATAGAGTGTCATACGAATAGCAAGTGTCTCGGGATCTACCGCAGCCTGTTTAATGAACTGTACTACCGGTTCAAAACTGTCAAAGGGGTGATAGAGCAGAATATCTTGTTTATCGATGGCTTCAAAGATATTTTCACTATCAAGAGGTGGAAGTATCTTGGGGTTGAATGTAGGCAATACAAGATGGGCCAGTGCTTTGTCTCCCACGATCTGCCATAAGCTTCCAAGATTCAGCGGTAAACTTTTATACGAGTAGATATCATTATCATCAAGGTTTAGATGGGAGAGTAAAAAATTCAGCAGATCCTCATCGGCCCCCTCCATAAGTTCTAAACGTATGAGTGAGCCTTTGTTTCTTGAACGGAGCCCCTCTTGAAGGATCTCCAGGAAATCATCGGCTTCTTCCTCTTCTATTTCAATATCGGCATTTCTTGTAACCCTGAATGGTGTTGAGGCAAGCTGTTTAAAGCCGGGGAAAAGTTCTGATGCAAAATGTTCAACGATACTTTCAATAGGAATAAATGTCTGCTCAAGTTGAATGAAGCGAGGCAATATTCTGGGAATTCTTATGAGTCCGTGCTTAATGTGCTTTGAGTCATCCTTAAGGGTCATAGCCAGACCAAAACTAAGGTTGTTAAGATGTGGAAAAGGGTGTGTGGCATCAATAGCAATAGGAATGATGACCGGGTATATTTCATTAAAAAATATCTCTTTGATCTCTTCTTTCTCTTTATTGTTGAGTACATCGTAATTCTTTACATTGACACCATATGCATGAAGTTCAGAGATGATGGAAGTATAGCAGGATTCAAGTACCTGGTGCTCTTTATGCAGGTAGGCATGTATCTGCTCAAGTTGTTCACTGGGAGTAAGCTTGTCTGGCCCTGTCTCTTGTACACGTGCTTTAAAAAGTGCCTTAAGTCCTGCTACACGGATCATATAGAATTCATCAAGGTTCGTTCCGTAAATTGCCAGGAATTTCAGACGTTCAAGCGGCGGAAGTTTCTCATCGAGTGCCTGTGCCAATACACGGGAGTTGAACTGCAGCCATGAGAGTTCACGGTTGAAGTAGAGTTGTGAGGAGTTGAGGTCTAAAGTCATTGCATGCCTTTTTAAATTAGAAATGAGTAATTAGAAATTTTAGTATGCGGTGCAGTGGCCCCGCACTTATATAATTAAATGCATTATAGCCAATTTCTACCTTCTACCTTCTAATTTCTAATTCGAAGGTAGAAAAACTACAGTTTTTTTACCTTCGCTATCTCATCCCTGAGTCTTGCAGCCTCTTCAAACTCCAGATTTTTCGCTGCAGCCAACATTTTTGCTTTGAGCTCTTTGACCAGCTGCTGACGTTCCGCTTTTGGCATTTTGTCCAGTTTGGATCGTTTATTGTAGAGTTCTCCGGCATCTTCTACTCTAAGATTGGTGTCAAGCTCACGGATGGTCGTCTTTGGGGTGATGCCGTGTTTTTTGTTGTAGGCAAGCTGTTTTTTTCTTCTTGCCCGGGTGGTCTCAATGGTTGCTTTCATGGAGTCAGTCATTTTCTTTGCGTACATCAGTACTTTTCCGTTGGCATTACGCGCTGCGCGTCCGGAGGTCTGTATGAGTGCGGTTTTAGAGCGCAAAAACCCTTCTTTGTCCGCATCGAGTATGGCAACCAGACTCACTTCCGGCAGGTCAAGTCCTTCTCGAAGCAGGTTGATCCCTACTAAAATGTCAAACTCTCCCAGACGTAAAGAACGGATCACCTGATTACGCTCGATAGCATCAAGGTCTGAATGCATATATTTAGCTTTAAGTCCGAGGTCATTGTAGTAGCTTGTCAACTCCTCTGCCATCTTTTTTGTCAATACCGTAATGAGTACACGCTCCCCCTTTTCTATGACGGGTTTCATGCGGTCATGCAGATCTTCGACCTGATAGGTGGAGTCTATAACTTCTATTTCTGGGTCAAGCAGTCCCGTAGGACGCACTACCTGCTCAGCTACCACTGAAGAGAGTCCAAGTTCGAGCTCGTTGGGGGTAGCAGAGACGAACATGTAATGAGGTGCTTTGTTAATATACTCATCGAACATAAGAGGACGGTTGTCAAGCGCAGACGGCAGCCTGAATCCATGGTCTACCAAAACCTCTTTACGGCTTCTGTCCCCTGCATACATCCCTCTAAACTGCGAAAGTGAGACATGTGATTCATCGACAATGACAAGGTAGTCGTCATGCATTGCTTCAAAGTAGTCCATCATGGAGTAGGGGGTTTCACCCGGTTTCTTGCCTGTTAAATGCCGTGAATAGTTCTCGATCCCTTTACACATACCTGTGGCTTCTATCATCTCCAGGTCGAATTCTGTACGTTGTTTGAGACGATTATACTCTATCATACGGTCTTCTTTTTGGTAATACGCCAAACGTTCACCCAATTCCTCTTCGATGCTCTTAACCGCACGAGCCAGTTTTTCTTTACTTACAATGAACTGATTGGCAGAGTAGATGGTAACCTCTTTTTTTTCCTCCTCTTTTTCTCCGGTGAGTGCGTTGAATTCGTAAATAGCTTCTATCTCATCTCCAAAGAACTCTATACGTACAGCAAACTCTTCAGAGTAGGCAGGATAGATGTCTATAACCTCTCCGGTTACACGGAAATCCCCTCTGTCAAAGAATTCATCATTGCGTTTGTACCCCATGTCAACCAGTCTGAGAAGCAGGGCTTTTTGGTTGTACTCATCTCCGACAGTAAGCTTCTGTACGATAGAGCGGTAATCTTCAGGTGAACCCAGCCCGTAGTTGGCACTTACCGAAGCAATGACAATGACATCGTCATGAGAGAGTAAAGAAGCAGTGGCACTCAAGCGCAACCGCTCCAACTCCTGGTTAACGGAAGAGTCTTTTTCTATGAAAAGGTCCTGGCGCGGCAGGTAGGCTTCAGGCTGGTAGTAGTCATAGTAAGAGATGAAATACTCTACATGATTATTGGGAAAAAAAGCTTTGAATTCAGAGTAAAGCTGTGCTGCCAGTGTTTTGTTGTGCGTCATGATAAGCGTAGGTTTTTTGGTCTTCTCTATGACTTTGGCCATAGTGTAGGTTTTTCCTGAACCCGTGACCCCCAATAGAGTTTGGTATTGGTTACCCTTTTCTATGGAGGTGCTGAGTTGCTCTATGGCTTGGGCTTGGTCACCTGCTGGCTGATAGGGACTTGATACTGTGAAGTTTGGCATTATTTTTCTTTTAAATTAGAAATTAAAATGTAGAAATTAGAAAGTATTGTTTGCATTTTTCAAATGCCTTTATTATTTTTTATAGTTTTTGTGATGGAAACCAAAAGACTTACAAGTTCCCTACAATGTTTTAATAAACTTTCATGCATTTGTTTAGAAATGTAATCTGTATCATAGAGTAGGTTTATCCAGTATTGTGTTTCGTTTGCTTCTTTGAGAGCTATCATGAGTTTATTCATAAAGTCTGCTCTTGATTGAGCAAATTTTGATTCACTCACTAAAGCACAGATAGCAGTACCAGAACGGATAATTTGCTTATTTAAAATATATTCATTTTTCTCTTTTGAAAGATATTGGGCTAGTTTTACAATACGAATTGAAAAGGCATAGCTTTTATCATATAAGATATTTTTTTCTTGCATTTATCCCTCAATTTCTAATTTCTAATTTCTAATTTCTAATTCTTCTGCTATTATATCAAATAAAATTCACAATTTAATATCAGGAGCGAAAGAAATGTCAGCATTACAAAAACTACAAGAGAAGATAGAACAATGGAAAGTAGACCACGAAGCGCTTAAAGCAGAGAATGCTCATCTCAGGGCAGAGCTTTCAAATGTATCGGGTTCGCAAAGTGAAAAAGACGCACAGATAGAAGCACTCAGACGTGAACTTGAAGAGAAAGATGCAGAGATAGAAAAGATCATTGCACAGGTTGAAAGTCTATTGGCATAAATATTTACATATATATAAGTAAGGGAAAAAGATGAAAAATGTTGCACTTACAGTTTCAGGTAACCGTTACGAGATCAAACTTGAAGATGCTTTTGCAGATTTTGTGAACAAAGACCTGCAGGAAGCAGGGGTAAATCTGCATACGGACAACAAACCGGACAAACTCCTCAAAGCCTACCTTCGCCTTGCAAAACAGGCGACTTCATACGAAGATGAAATAGAACTTCTCATAGAAACACTGGATGGACTCTAAAAGATAATTTTTATCCTTTGACTTTTTTTGACATTTTTTTGTTATACTTCCACAGGTCGGTTGTTGAACCGATACTAAAATTTTTTTAACAGGAGTTAATCATGAATAACATGAGACGCGGATTCACAATGATCGAATTGATCTTTGTAATTGTAATTATCGGAATTTTGGCAGCGGTAG
>JANTHR010000034.1 GCA_024762315.1 Sulfurovum sp. | reverse complement strand
TGCACCCGTACGCTTGTTCCCATCATTGAAAGGATGATTCTTAACAATGAAGTAAAGTAAATGAGCCGCCTTTTACTTTACTGATACCCTCTTTTGGCAACTCCTCTCTGTCATAACTGTCTAACCCAAACCAAGTCGCAGAAAAAGACTTGATAAGCTCCAATACATCCTCTGCTTTGACACTATCTGCATTTTGAGCTAGCACTTTTATATCTTCAACCACACGTAAAAACTCATCATAATTCTTTTGAAGGCGCTCCTTGTTGATGGTATAGCCTTTAATAAGATGATCTTTCAAAATATTAGTCGACCACTTTCTAAAAGCAGTCGCTTTTTTAGAATTTACACGATAACCTGTAGCAATAATCATATCTAAGTTATAAAAGTTCATCTTCCTTTTTTTACCATCTTTAGCAACTTGTTCCAAAATGGAACAGGTTGAATTTTTATCTAACTCTTCCGTTTTATAGATATTACCAATATGCTTCACAATGGCTGGGCGATTAACATCAAAAATAGATGCAATCTGGTCTGCACTTAACCATATAGTTTCATCTTCAACAGATATTTCTATGGAAAGGTGACCATCCTCATAAATAACCATATCACTCATCATCACCATCCAAACTCTCAGGCAACTCCAAAGCCTCTATATGCCCTAACGCACCAGCCCCTGCTATGCCTTGAAGTGAACCATACATTTCAGTCGTATTCTGTAGCACACCGTCTATAAGCTTTTGGCGGCGTTTCCAGCTTGCCATGAGGGATCGGCGTTCTTTGTCCAGTTCTGTTTGCATCTGCATGAAGCCGTCCACAATGGCTTTGAGCTGCATCTGAAACTCGTTACCTGTCAGATAGCTGTAAAGCAGGCTCATTTTATCACTCCTGTTCTCTTCTTTCTGGATGGTCTTTTGTACACGTATGAGACTTTCTCTCAGAAGCGAAGCAGACCCTTTGAACTCATCCAGACTGCATACCCAGATGCCCTCCACAAAGCCCATTCTGTCCATACCGTTGGGATAGACAGAAGTTACGAGTACACCGATGTCAGCATTGACCTTGAGCATGTCCTGTTTGAGTTTTGCGATCCAGCCATCCGACCATGCCTTGGTGTTCTTACTCTCATAGCAGATGGTACCGCAGTTCTGTAATTCCCGTGTGTGGATGGTATGTACGCAGTCCGCCCCGAAAGCCCCTTTTTTGACCTCTTCGATGTTATCGAACGGGAACTGTGAAGCGAGCCAGTTCTCTATGGCAAGCTCCAGCGCTTCTCCCTGTACCTGCATGCTGCCCTGCTCCGCTTTACGTTTGGCACTTTCGATGTCTCTTCTCATCTGCTCAATCTGCTCATCTTTGGCTTTGAGCTTGAGTTCGTTGGCCTCGAGCACTTGTTTGGTAAGCAATTCTTTCTCTTCCAGCGCTTGTTTGGCAAGTTTTTCTTTTTCAGCCCTTAGCTCATCGCTCAGTGCCTTTTGTGCTTCTATCTTCGCGGCTGAAGCGAGCTCTTCTTTTTCGCGTTTGAGCTGTTCTATCATGGCTTTAGAGGCGTTGAGCTCCTGTACCTGCTTGGACTTCTCCTCTAGCTCTTTTTGAAGCAGCGCCATCGACGCACTCTGCTCTTCTACAAGTTCCCTCTTAAGCGCATCTTGAAGCTTGGCACGTTCTATACGCAACTGTTCTTTGGTTGCCTTACGCAACTCCTCGTCAAACTTCTCTTTTTGCTCCTGCATGGAGCGTTCTTTGTTTTTGAGATCATCAAAAGCTTTTTTATACTCTTGACGCTTAGCTTCTACCTCATCACGCAGTTTTTTCTGTTCTGCCAAGTTCTTTTGCTTGTACTGTTCTTCTATCTGATGGTAAAATATTTCATCGATGTCAATATCGGTACCGCAGTTTGGGCATTTGATGGTGTTGGTTGTAGACATGTGCATTTCCTAAAACTATAATATTAAAACTATTTTATCTAAAAAGTGGAAGATGTAGGAAAAATATGGCAATTTGCACCCCAAGGGCATTTCCTCGTTACACTCACAGCACATATTCTACACCTCCTTCAAACTCAACCCTACCTTATTCTTCTCCAAATCTATACTGATGACCTCAACCCTAGGCAAATACTGGTTCACACTCAATACTTCCAAAGGGTGCTTGATGCGTTGTTGACTTATTTCGGAGATATGTATCATCCCGTCATTTTTGAGCCCTATGTCTACAAATGCACCAAAGTCAGCGATGTTTCGTACCACACCAGAGACGATGCTTCCTTCGCGTAGAGCATTGATGTCAGTCAGCCCTTGCTTAAAAGGAATACTGGGCAGCTCTTCTCTAGGGTCAAAGCCCGGCTTGGCTAACTCTTTGATGATGTCTCGCAGAGTGGGTTCACCCACATTTAGCTCCTCTGCTATACGTTTTGTGTCACTTAGATCATTATATTTTTCTAAAGCTTTGGCTACAGCATAACTCTCTGGGTGTATGCCTGTGTTGTCAAAGATACTCTTACCTTCACGTATACGTAAAAACCCTGCTGCCTGCTCATAGGCTTTGGCGCCAAGACCCTTGACTTTAAGTACTGCCTTTTTAGAGTCAAATGCCCCTTCGTTCTCACGATGTTTTACGATGTTTTCTGCCACTTTCATCCCTACCCCTGCCACATAGGACAAGAGCGAAGCAGAAGCAGAATTGACATCTACACCTACCGCATTGACCAGACTCTCTACGCCCTCATGGAGTTTACGCTCGAGGAGCTTTTGGTCAACATCGTGTTGGTACTGTCCTATACCCAGGGATTTTGGGTCTATCTTGACCAGCGTAGCCATGGGGTCACGCACCCTACCTGCGATGGAGATAGCACCGCGTATCGTGACATCCAGGTCTGGGTACTCCCTGGCTGCTATGGCTGAAGCAGAGTAGACAGATGCCCCTGCTTCTGAAACTACGGTGTAGGGTATACTCACACCATCACTGTTGAGCTTGGCAAAAAATGCCTGGGTTTCGTTGGAGGCCGTACCGTTACCTATGGCTGCACCTTGGATGTTGTACTTTTTTACCAGTTTGGCTACCACATCACGAGATTTGTCATATTCATCCCGTGGCGGCACAGGGTAAATGACTGCATGGTCGAGGTACTTACCGTTTTCATCGATGACTGCCAGTTTACACCCTGTACGGTATGCAGGGTCAACGCCCAGAAGTACCTTGCCCGTCACAGGTGGGCTCATAAAAAGCTGTGTCATGTTTTTTCCAAAAACCCCTATGGCGGCGGCATCGGCTTTTTCTTTAAGCAGGGCAAAGACTTCACGTTCTATGGAAGGATAGAGCAGACGTTTAAAGCCATCTTTGTAAGCCTCTAACAGTAGACTCTTTGAGCTTCCCATGTAGTCACGAAGTTTATAGCGTTTGAGTGTCTCCAGATAACGCTCTGTATCTATGGTAAGTTTGACAGAGAGTTCTTTCTCTTTCTCTCCACGCTTGATGGCCAGGTAACGGTGTGAAGGTATGTAAGCTGCCTTTTCCGTATGAGCCTTGTAGTTTTTAAAACTTCCATTTTCTGTAAAGTGCTTGGTGGCTTTAACTTCAATGTTTCCATGACGCTGTACCATCTGGCGAAGCACTTCCCTCTCTTTGGGCTGTTCGGCATAACGCTCAGCCACGATGTCCTGTGCCCCTTTGATGGCATGGGCTACATCTTTTACCTCACCTCGTACAAACTGTTTGGCTTTACGTGTAAACTCCTCTTTTGTTAGTTTAGCAGACTGGAGTATGTTCGCCAGTGGCTCCAACTCCTGTTTGATGGCAGTAGCTGCCCTGGTATTCTTCTTCTCTTTGTAAGGTCTGTAAATGTCTTCTAATGCAGTCATGCTCTCAGCTTCTTGTATCTGAGTTTGCAACTTGACATCCAAGTGTTCACGCTCTTTTAAAATGTGCAGTATCTCCTCTTTACGCTCCAACAGGCGCTTGGCAGATAAATAGACATCATGAAACAGACGCAACTGTTCATCATCCGCTCCACCCGTAAGCTCTTTACGGTAACGCGCGATGAAAGGAATGGTATCACCTTTGTCCAGCAAGGTTAAAATATTTTTGATCTGGGTTTGGTTGAGGGTATTTTTTTTGGCTAAGAGTGCTGTAAGGTTTTGCATGATCGTTCCTTGATTCAACCCGGATTATACATTAGAAATTACAGAACTTTACACAAACCATTGTGCTGTGGGCACTTACAGAGAAACCATCGATGCACCTACGGGTGCACCTCAAGTTTTCCGCAAATACCTACAGCACAAGCGTTTGGCAGATTTCAAGTAATTCTAATGCATAATCCGGGTTTAAAGGAAGAATTATAGCTATTTTTTATCTATATTCTCCACCGCCTTGTCTATCTCACCCAGGAAATTTTCTATTTTCTTTCCCAACTCTTCTATGAAACTTTTTGTCTTCTTCAAGTCAATATTGATATGTTCATCATCTACTTTAATACCCACATTCTCTTCGAGATCAATCTTTCCTTCTGAAATATCTTTCTGGATGACCTCTGCTTTTTCCTGAAGGGTATTTTGCAAAGCGTTGAAAAAGTCTTTGGTTTTTGTAAGATCAATGTTGATCTTCTCCTTGCCGATATCTACACCGATCTTTTGGAACAGGTCTTCATTATTTTTTGCCTCTGCCATGGATACTCCTTTTTTCTCATTATAACTTATAGACTTGCTTCAAGTCAATCTGTCATCATGACATTATGCATTATGCTATAATTAAAAAAGGAGTGAAGTATGCATAAGCCCTCTAAATATATCTTTTTATTATCCCTTTTTTTGACACTCTCACATGTAACAACGCATGCAGCATGTACACCGGCAGGTACAGCAGGCGATGATACCATTGTATGTACAGGTACCATCAATAGTTTTCAATACTTTTACGGCGGTAGTGATACCGTAACTTTGAACCATGTAAGTGATGTAACATATTACAATGCCTATTGGCTGGACGAAGCTTTAGGCGGGAATCCTGTAACGGATGGAGATGATACTTTTATCGCACATGATAGTCGATTTTCATGGGTTCTTGGCTTTGGAGGGGATGACAGATTTGAAATTTATAACAGTATTTTTCAAAACATATACGGAGATACCAATCCGGGACACGGTGTATCTCAACGGGGCAATGATACTCTTTATATTGAGAACTCCTACAGTAATGGATGGATACTCGGTGGTAATGACAATGACAAAATTACCCTTAAAGACAGTAATGTCTCTTTTGTTGCTGCAGGATATTCTGATATCTATGGAGACACGGATTATACGCCGTTTGACGGGAATGATACCATCATTTTAGACCATGTGAACTTTACAGCTGTAAACTATTACTACACCACAAGACCGGGAGCAGTTGATGGAGGCAAAGGTGACGACACCATTACTTTCATTCATGGAGGGGAGGCCTTCAATGTCACGGGGGGACACGGCAATGATGTGATCACCGTTGGCGATGCTGTGCATTTCAATGCCTGTACTTTTACAAATGACATTGGCAATACTGTCAGCTGCGGTATCTACGGAGATGAACCTTATGCTTCTGAATCCAATACCACCGCCATACCGCTTAGGCACGGTAATGATGTAATAGATCTACTTGATGCTGACCTAAGCGGTATTATGATACATGGCGGGGACGGTTCCGATAAAGTAAGTATAGATACACCGGTTATCATAACCGATACCACCATAGATGGCGGAGACGATAGAAGTATGGCCAATGGCTTTACGGATCAACTTCTCTTTGATCAATGGAGCGGTGAGATCAATGGCAGCAGTCTGTTGAATTGGGAGCAGATCATTTTAGACAATAGCTCGGTCATTACGTTTTTGGATATGAATCTCAGTACAGGCTATGAATACGGCATAGACCCGAAGACCCAACTCCCTTACGGGCTCATCTTGCAAAATTACGCTACACTCAAACAAACGCATGATTTTACGATAGAGGGGAATTTGCATAATAGCGCCATAATAGATATGCAAGATACTGATACGCCAGGCACTACGCTGAATGTTGCCAATAACTACACTTCTGACGGTGGAGAACTTTACATGGATGTAACCCTCAATGATGCTTCTGTGAACATAGCAGACAAGCTTCATGTCATGGGAAATACAGAAGGTATGACTACCCTCCATTTGAAGAACATCGATGGTTTGGGAGGTCAAACACCTACAGCAGACAATACAGGTATCCTTCTAATTGAGGTACTTGGTACCTCTAATGGTACTTTCGTCCTGAACAAAGCATATGAAGTGGGTGCTTTTAAATATACGCTCAATAAAGGGAGCAATGGAAACTGGTATTTGCGATCTGAAGAAAAGATCCCTTCGCTGACATTCATGAAAGATGTCAATCTCTCTACTATCTCTTCTCCTGCAAGTTTAGGATACACCTTCACTGTCACCAATACAGGGAATGTCTCTTTGACCGGGGTGATAGTCAGTGACACCCTCCCTGACGGGACACATGCCAGCCCAACACTCGTTTCCGGTGACAGCAATAGTGATGCTGTGCTGGACGTGGGTGAAACATGGATATATCATTTAGACTACAGGGTTACCCAGTCAGAGATAGATAGAGGGGATACACTGATCAATCGGGCCACAGTGACTACAGATCAGGCTGCACAAAGTGAGGACAATGCCAGTACAAGCATCATACAGTTACCTGCCATCTCACTGCTGAAAGAAGTCAATGCTTCTACTGTCTCCTCTCCTACAAGTCTAAAATATACCTTTACTGTGGAAAACAGAGGCAATATGGCGCTCAGTCATGTTATATTGAATGATCCGTTTGGTGCAGCTGTACTTCTTTCTGGCGATACGGATGCCGATGGCGCATTGGACATGGATGAAAGTTGGATATATACACTTGACTATACGGTAACACAGGCACGTATAGATACAGGAACAGACATAGTCAATACTGCATCTGTGACGTGCGACCAAGGTGTAAGTGCCAATGGAAGTGCTGTTAGAAAAATTGCATGGATAACTGCACAGACCACAGCAGACACTCTTTTAGTCACAACATATAGCCCTTACAAAGGAGATGTAAGTGTAAATGACAAAAGAGGTTCATGCAAACCATCCGAAGCGAGATGGGAACTCGTAACGCCGGCTTTACACGGTGACGTAACCCTAGAGGTTAACGGTTCCTATAACTATATACCCGATAGTGACTATCATGGCAATGACCAATTTGAATACAGGATCACTTTTCCGCAGCCCTGCCCCTCTTCCAATGTCTCCACTGTGTCAGTCAAAGTAGCCTGCGCCACGACACAAGCTTCCGACTGTGGCGCTGCATGGAGCGGTATGAGTATCTTTATCGCACTCTTTGGACAGGGATTGTTAGGCCTATATGTTTTAGCCAGAAAAAAGAAATGTAAAAGCTTATAAAAAGGCAAGCAAAGAAGCAGTAACTGCCACATTTAGAGACTCGACCCCTCTTTGCATGGGAATGGCGATGCTTTCATTGCATAGGGCTTCTATCTCTTTGCTTACCCCTTCACTCTCATTGCCAAGTACAAAGATCGTCTTATCACCATAGGAATGCTCTTTGTAGTTTGATGCGGCATGAGAAGAGAGTGCGTAGAGATCAGCACCCTTATTTTTAAATGACTCAAGTGTCTTTTTCAGATCGGATGTTTTAATGATAGGCATTTTGAAAAGTGTACCCGCAGAGGCTTTGATGGCCAGCGGAGATATCTGGGCAGCACCTTTGGTCGGAAGCAGAATTGCATCGATGTTCCCTGCGGCACAGGAACGTATGATCATTCCAAGGTTCTGAGGGTTTGTCACCCCATCCAGTGCGATGATACGGTAATTAATATTATTTGATATAAATTCTTCTTCATTGCCGAAATATTCAAGCACTATATCGAGTGCGACCCCTTGATCCTGTTTGGCATTTTTGGAGATACGGGAAAGTGACTGCTTGTCATGATAGGCTATTTCAATGCCTCTTTTTAAAGCTATAGCTTTCATATTTTGTAATATAGGAACATCTTTGTTCGACTTTGAAAGATGAAGCTTATGTATGGTCAGTGCTTCGTCTTCCAAGGCTTCCATTACGGCATTACGTCCGTAAATGGTCAGCACTTTATCGAAAAAAGCTTTTTTAGCTAAATACTCTGGAGAATCATCCATCAATTATTTGGACTCTCCGTTCCAGGCAATATGCGGTTTTCCGCCTACATCAAATTCAACTGCCGGCATACCCATGATGTTGAATCCTGCATCAACATAGTGGATCTCGCCGGTCACTCCTGAACTGAGATCTGAGAGCAGGTACATACCGGAGTTTCCTACCTGGTTTATGGTCACATTCTCTTTAAGCGGAGAGTGATGTTGATTCCATTTAAGCATGAAAGAGAAATCACCGATACCTGCAGCTGCCAGTGTTTTAATAGGACCCGCAGAGATGGCATTGACCCGGATACCCTCTTTACCAAGGTCTTCAGCAAGGTACTTGACCGTCATTTCAAGTGCAGCTTTGGCTACACCCATAAGATTGTAGTTAGGGATGTATTTCACTCCCCCATAGTAGCTGAGTGTCAAAACAGAAGAATGACCCGAAAGTATAGGTTTCAACTCTCTTACCACTTCAATAAGAGAATAGACTGAGATATCCATTGCTACATCGAATGCCTCTTTGGAAATATCTATGAAGCGGCCGCTCAATCCCTCTTTGGGAGCAAAAGCGATAGAGTGAACGATGAAGTCAATCTGTCCCATATCTTTTTCCAAAGATTCCTTAAGTGCTTTGATCTCTTCGGGCTTGCTTACGTCACAAGGGTAGAGTCTTGTTCCACAGCCAAGATCTTCCGCTATGGGAGCCAACTTTTGCTCAAATCTTTCGTTAAGAAAAGTGATCGCCATTTCGGCACCCTGTTCTTGACATGCTTTTGCAATGCCGTATGCGATGGACTTTTTGTTGGCGATGCCTAAAATAACACCTTTTTTGCCTTTCATGATCATTCGATTTCTCCTAAAATAAATTACAGCATTTTATCATCATTGAGGTAAAATATAGGCAGAAAATAAAAAGAGAAAGTATTTAGAAAGCATTTTATGACAAGAATTAAAATTCAGCACAAGCGAGTCACGAAATGATGAGTCGCAAAAAAATATTGATCATCAGCACCGGAGGCACCTTCAACAAGATCTATGACCCGATTGAAGGTGAACTTGTCGTAGACGATACCTCTTTGGCATTAAAAAGTATTGCATCCAAATGGCTCTGCGAATTTGAGATAATCAATATTTTAGGCAAGGACAGTCTTCATATGGACCATCGGGACAGGGCGGAACTCCTGGCGACCATTGACCAGTCAGTTTATTCCGATATCATTGTCATACATGGTACAGATACGATGGATGGCACTGCAGAATATTTAGCTGAGAAAAATATTGGAAAACGCATTGTTTTGACAGGAGCGATGGTACCCTACTCCATAGACCCTGTAGAAGCCACAGCGAACCTTGCTTCAGCTTTTGGATACTTACAGACATTGAAGGGACATGGTGTCTATATTGTGATGAACGGCGTATTTGGCACTTACGATAACGTTAAAAAAGACAGAGAGAACGGCAGATTTATTTTTTTATAATTTAGAGCTTTCCTTTAGTTCATTTTGCTATACTTTCTTGTTGAAGAATAGATAAAACAAACAAAGGAAAAAGAATGAAAAGAACATTGGTCACCGTAACACTTTTAGGGCTTGGCCTGACAGGCTGTACCAACACTTTTGATGCACTTACACCATCAACATCTAAAACTGTCAGAAAAACCTATGAGAAACCTACTGCGGCTAAACTTGAAGCGTATAATAATATGATGAGAAGAGTGGCTTCGGGTATTAAAAATGATCCCAACTATAATAGAATTGCGCTTGACACCCCTGAGAAAAAAGCATGGTTCAAAGACTTGACATACAGACTCTGGGACAGACAGATCAACAAATATCAATTTGTAGCTGAGGGACTCCGAAAATATCCGACACACAAGTATGAATTTGAATTTGTTGTAAGAGGGTTTAATTCATAATTCGATTTTCTCTCCTAAAAATGCTATAATTTAGTAGAGGTACGATAACACCAAAAGGAGCAGAAATGAAACTAACAAAATTAAAGATCCTCTTCGCGTCTTTCGTGGCAATATTCGCTTTTAGCGGATGTTCACAGTATGAGCAGGCGATTGTAGCAAATGCCCTTGCCGGCAATACCGGTTCAGCATATGGTAGTCCTTACTACTACAATGGCTACAACTACGGACACAACAGAGACAGTTATTACAGAAGAGGCATACAGGACGGGTGCAGTTCAAAACAAGGCAAATGGAGAAAGAACAGCTATAGTTATCGTAACAATTATAGCTATAGATCAGGATGGAATGCCGGATATAACCAATGCCGCAGAAACAATTACAATACTAACAGCTACTATAGGCAGGGAAACAATGATGGCTGCAGGTCAGCTCGGGGCCGATATATAAAAAACACCTATAGATACAACAACTATGCCAGTTACAGAAATGGTTGGAACAACGGGTACAATCGCTGTAAAAGAAATACCGGTAACTATTATAACAGAGGGTATGATGACGGTTGCTACTCAAGACGCTACCGCGGGTTAAGAAAAAATAGAAATCTGTACCGAAATTACCGTAGCTATAGAAATGGTTGGAATAACGGATATAGAGATTGTCGTAGACGCTATTGATAACAAAAAACATATCGATATATTTCGATATGTTTTTTTGCGCTAGATATATTCAAGAGGGTCAACTACGCCTGCTTGCTTAAAGCCGCGTAAGCGCAACCTGCAACTGTCGCATACTCCACATGCTTTATCTTCTGCCTGATAACAGCTCCAAGTATCTTCCAGGGGAACACCCATTTCCAAAGACATTTGTACGATCTGGCTTTTTTTCAATGTAACCAGAGGCATTTTGATCTCTATATTTGTCTCCTCTTTTGTTCCCAGGTTTATTGCTTCTTGCATTTTCTTGATGTAACTCTCTGTACAATCCGGATATCCTGAACTGTCTTCTTCCACCACCCCGATATAAAGTGCCTGAGCACTATGTTTTTCTGCTATTGCCGCAGCGATAGAGAGGAAAATACCGTTTCTGAACGGCACATAGGTGACAGGTACACCCTCTTCGAGTCCACCTGTGGGTACATCTATGCTCCTGTCGGTCAATGCTGATGCCCCTATCTGTCCAAAAAAAGGCAGATCTATCTCATAGGTTTCACTTGCTTTGAGATCCTTGGCTATTTTTCTGAAGCACTCCAACTCTTTGTGCTCGGTACGTTGGCCATAATTAAAATGCAATGCGATGATCTCGTAGTCTTCCACCTGTGCTATTTTTGCACTCAAAGCACTATCCATACCACCGGAGATAATACAAACAGCTTTTTTCATAATACTCCTTTTATTTACTGCCATTTTACCAAGATTTGGGTAAACTTCGGGCATGAAGATTATTGACTTGGAAAATGAAACTGACCTGCCTGTAGATATTGATGCACTTGAAAAAATAGCTCAAAGTCTCACGACAAAAGAGATAGAGCTGATCATCACTGACAATAAAACCATACAGGAACTTAACCGGGAACACAGAGAAAAAGACAAACCCACAGATGTACTCAGTTTCCCTATGGATGCTCCATTTACAGAACAATCCATATTCGGTATGCCTTTGGGGTCCATTGTCATCTCTGCAGATTTTGTAAGGCAAAAAGCAGAAGAACTCGGACACAGCATACAAGATGAACTCTCTTTACTCTTTATTCACGGTATGCTCCACCTTCTTGGGTTTGACCATGAAACAGACAACGGGGAGATGAGAGCCAGGGAAAAAGAGATCATAGAGCAATTTGACCTACCTTCAAGTCTTATAGTAAGAACAAAGGAAAAATAGTTATGGATTTTGTTATTTTTGTTGTTTCAATGGCTGTACTCATATGGGGTGCTGATCTGCTCATAGCACAAAGTGAATGTATTGCGTTACGTTTCAATGTTTCTGAATTTATCATAGGTTCAACACTGATCGCACTTGGGACCTCTCTGCCTGAAATGGCAGCCAGTGTGGCAGCAAGTTTTGACGGCAAATCCCAGTTGGCCATCTCTAATGTCATAGGGAGCAATATACTCAATATTACGCTGGTCCTGGCTGCTGTTTTTCTTATAGCAAGAAACATCAATCCTCACAGGGATTTCTTCTCAAAAGACAGTACCTGGGCCCTTGTACCTGTCCTCGTCTTCATTCTAATGATCATAGACGGTGAGATCTCGCAATTTGATGCATTGCTTTTATTATTGCTCATGGGGGCATACATTCTTTTCTTGCTTCAGGATGCCAAAGATGTTCTTTCAGATGAACTCGATCTTGAAAAAGATGAATCGTTCTCCTGGATAAAAACTGTTCCTCTGCTTCTTACAGGGCTTGTGCTTGTCGTGTTTGGTGCGAACTTCACAGTGGAGAGTGCCTCTGCCATTGCAAAGAGTTTTGGTGTTTCAGAGTGGATCATAGGTATTGTCATGATCGCTTTTGGAACCTCACTTCCTGAACTTGTCGTAAGTATCTCTGCAGCGGCCAAAGGCAAAGTGGATATGGCTATAGGAAACATCATCGGTTCCAACATGGCAAATACAACTGTAGTGATCGGTGCTGCAGCCCTTGTACATCCTATGCCGATCAATGCGTCGGCTTATCTTTTTGATATTGTCACTATGATCGTAGCTACGTTCCTTCTTGTATTTATCACAGCGAACAAACTTTACACCAAATCTGCGGGAATCAGCCTTGTCATCATCTTGGGACTTTTCTTGAACAATACACTTCAAAATATATAGAATAGTTCTATTTCGAGCTGTTCGTCTCCCTGTTCATCATCATGCTTTTTTTAGGTTTCTTTTTAAAATATCTGTTTCTATAAAGCCATTTATAGATGTCTGCAGCAATAGGACCTGCCGTACTTCCTCCATGTCCTCCATGTTCGACCAGCACGGTCACAACGAACTCAGGGTCATTGTATGGCGCATACGTCGTGATCCATGCATGCGATCTGTGGAAATATGCCAACTCTTCTTCTTTTAAGCGTTTCTTGGTTGATTGGGGAATGGACGTTACTTGTGAAGTCCCCGTCTTTCCCGCCACTGTAACAGGCAGTTTGCTCATCGTTTTAAATGCGGTTCCCTCTTTCATATTACACACATCATACATCCCTTTTCTTATCTCATTCAGATAATAGGGATTGAACTTCATGGAAACGATCCTTCTTTTGCTCCTCTTCCCGTCAACTACTCTTGCAATGGTCGGTGTTACCAGCTTGGATGTTGCAATAAGTGCCGTGTAGCGTGCTACCTGCAAAGGAGTGACAAGATCATACCCCTGTCCTATGGAAGCGATGACCGTCTCTCCCTTGTACCAAGGTTGCTTATAGCGTCTCATCTTCCATGCTTTATCAGGGATCACTCCGGAATATTCACGCGGCAGGTCAACACCTGTTTTTACACCCAGTCCAAAAGAACGAAGATTCTTTGCTATGGCATTAATACCTACTTTTAGACTCTTGTTGTAAAAATAAACATCACAACTCTCCCTTATGGCACGCCTCAGATCGACAGTACCGTGTCCCCATCTGGACCAGCATCTGAACTTATGCTTGCTTGAGCCTAAAGTAATAAAACCGACACAATGCTCTGATGTCGCCAGAATATTGGGCTGTGCTTTTTCAAATGCAAGTGCCATTCCCATTTTGATGGCTGAACCCGGCGGGTAGGTTCCATGAATGAATTTGTTGGTAAAGGGGTGTGCAAGATCTTCCTGCAGGGCTTTCCAGTCCTTGCTGCTGATCCCCCCTACAAAAAGATTGGGATCATAAGAAGGATAACTTACCGCAGAGAGTACTTCCCCGTTGGTACGCATCACAATGGCCACACCGGTCGCATCACCAAAACGTTCATAGATCATTTTCTGTAGATTGATATCAATATTAAGCTGAAGGTTCTTATTGTCCTTGGGCGGTTTTCTCTCAAGTACTTCTATGGCTTTATTGGTTGCGGTCACTTTGCTGATCTCATACCCCAGCTCGCCTTCCAAAACACTGTTATAATACCTTTCTAGTCCGCTTTTCCCCACTTTTCCGACTTCATTGACCACAGGGTCTTTCTCATTCTCTTTTCTGTTTGACCTTCCTGTATATCCGACAATATGTGCACCGTATTTTCCGTAAGGATAGTAGCGTTTTGTTTCAGCCTCTATTTTGATCTCTTTGTGCAGACTTAATTTGGGATAAGCACCCATCATATCAGGATAATGAATAAAATCCACTACCTTGATGAATTTGTGATTATAGGGAGAATTGTGTTTTTTATACACCTTTCTCATCACGGTTCTGTTAAGATCCGGGAAAGTCTGTACAAGCGTATCTACCACCCTGTCAAGGCTATGATCATTTTCTTTCAGATGCGGCATAATGGAAATAGAGAATCCTATCTGATTCATTGCGAGCAGATTACCGTTGATATCGCTTATCTCACCTCTTACAGGCTTAATGAAATGTTTTCTCTCTATGTTGTCTTTCGCCAACTCTTCATAATAAAAATTCGACTTGATACTCACATGGTAAAGCCTGGCGATCATGATCCCCCAAAAGAGCAGAAATATCGCTATGACAACTTTGTATCTCATAAGATCACCACCACCAAAAGATCTACGATCAGTGAATAGAGCAATATATTATCCAACACGATACTGTGGGATTGAAAAATAAAGTCATAAGAGAGCAAGGAACCAAGATATACGGCATCTAATAGAAGTGCACTTAAGATGGGTTTGCATATTCTGCATTTACGAAAATGTGTTAAATACTGATAAAAAAGCACATAAACCAGTAGTGCTGAGATGATCGTAAGAAAAAAAGGCAAAGAGAGATTCACTTCAAGATTGATAAAATAAAGTACGGAAACAAGGATATAGAGAAACTTTCCTTTTTCGATCCCCAGCATCAATATATATCCCATCACTCCGATGAGCAGAGGTAAAAAAACATAAATAGAGATAAACATCGGATAGAAAATAACAAAGAGAATAATTGTGACCCAAATAAGCGGCTGCTGCATTGACTTGTAAAGCGTATCCATGGTTATCTGTCAGGCCTTAGGATAATTTATAAACCAATGCAATTTCATTACACACAGGGAAATGAATACATTTAATACAGTCAGCCCAGATCTTATGTTCGGGTATGACCTCTTTGTTGATCTCTTGGAAACCCAACTTTTCAAAAAAAGCAGGCAGATATGTCAGAACAAGCACATCTTCTTCCACGCCAAGTTCTTTGGCTTCTTTTAATGTGAATTCTACCATTTTCTGCCCGATATGCTGTCCGCGATATGCTTTGTCCACAATCAGGCTCCGAATCTCTGCAAGACGCCTTGAATGTACATGCAGTGCCGTATAGCCAACAAGCCTGCCTTCTTCTTTTGCCAGTACATAGGAACGTATATTGGTTGCGACTTCATCTTCACTACGATCAAGGATCACACCATCTTTTACTTCAGAGGCCACCAAGGCCTGCATAGCAGGGATATCACCCAGTTTTGCCTTTACAAGTTCTATCACGCTTCTGCCCTACCTTCTTTTTCATTTTCATCCGCTACCCCAAAGATCGTCTGGAGTATCTCATGATGTACTCTGTCATGTCCATTTTTCTTTAAATTAGAAACTGTAATGGAGCCGGGAAATTCCCGCTTGAGCTTGGCACGTTCTTTCTGATTGAGCTTGTCTATTTTGGTAAAAACAGTCAGATACCTCTGATCGGGGCGAATAAATTCGGCAATATAATGCTCTACATCATCATCGATCTTGGCATGAGGATGGCGGGCATCACGCAAATGGATAAAAAGCCGGATAGAGACACGGTGCTGTATGAACTCAACCAAATTTTTCTGCCAGACTTCCTTTAATGATTTGGATACTTTTGCATATCCGAAGCCTGGAAGATCCACAAAACGAACAGGGTAACTTTCTTCATGATATAAATAGCGTGTTTCAAAAAAGTTAATAAGCTGTGTTTTACCCGGGGTTGCTGAACTTTTTGCCAAATTCTTTCTTTGCGTCAAAGAATTCAGTGTAGAACTTTTGCCTACATTTGAGCGTCCCAAAAAAACCACTTCACTCATATCTTCAGGCAAAGAATCTGCTATGCTTTGTGCTGATTTAATAAATTCAGCCTCTACAATTCGCGGTGTACTCACTCTTTGTTCTCCATATCAAAAATAAATTTCACCGGTTTTTTACTGCTGCCTTTAACATTTGCATTGCCCGTGATCATATCCAGCGTGATCTCATCGCCGTTGACATGGCGCTTATTGACCAGATCGTCCACCACTGCTTTCCCTGTTAGAATATATTGTGATTTCGTGGGGAAATAGGTTACTTTGTCCGCACTTCCTTTATAAAAACTTTTCTCTTTTTTGAATTCAAATGTCACTGCACCTATGGCTTCATACTTCTTGGTTTCATTGTTCTCATCAAAATAGACAATGACTTTATCTCCATGTAGCCAGCTTTGAGACTGTTTGACAGTCACATTACCTATAAAGTGCACTTCTTTTTGCAGATCCTGTGCTTTCATGGAATCAGAAGTCACTTCAACTTTTTCAGCAAAAAGCATTCCCGTCAAGCAAATAAAAAATATGATTTTTAGAAAATTCAATTTAAAACCTTTATAAAAATATGATTATATCATTTTTCGGCCGTATATACGACCGCATCTATCTGTTTGGCAAAAGCCTCTTTTTTTTGTGTATCATAGCGCAGTGTATTTCCGTGTATAATATTCTTGTTCATGACTGCAGTAAAAGCCGATGTAATGTCCAGTATCTGGGTTTTTTTATCATAGACAGCATGTTGGGCACGGTAATCAAATCCTTCTTTTTGATCTACCGTGATATTACCATCCAAATAGATTTTATTTCCTTTATAGATGCCTTTTTTTGACCGAAGCAACCTTATATTGTCTGTATGGTATTTCAAATCATATAAGGTCAAAACTCCTGCATCACGTATACCGTAGGTACTAAAGGCTCTGCCCAGTGTTTTATTTGTATCAACTTCTATGAATGTAGTTTCTGTAAATTCAAGTTCTTTGGTAGGAGATTTTTTATTGGAAGTATCATTGGTGAACTTAACCATGTATGATCCCCCCACAATAGCTGCGATCGCAACTATAAGAATAATCTCCAATTTTAAGCCCATAGTTCCAGATACTTCGCTTCCAGTCCCTCTTTTTTGATAAGATACTCTATCATCTCACGTACAGCACCGCTCCCGCCCTTCTTAGAAAGAATGACAGTTGCTATCTTGTCCACATAGGCACTTGCATCTCTTGGAACAAAAGAGATCTTTGCCGATTTGAGCATCTGAAGATCATTCAGATCATCACCGATCACCGCAACATTATCCATGGTCAGTTCAAGTTTTTCAAGCAATTCTTCCAAGACCTCTTTTTTATTTTCTATACCTTGGTAAAAATGTTCTATTCTTAACTCTTTGGCACGTCGCGCTACAATATTTGAAGTTCTTCCCGTAATAATGGCCACCTGTCTGCCAAGCTTTCTCCAGCTTGCTATGGCCAATCCGTCCTTTACATTAAAAGACTTGATCTCATCTCCGTCCTCACTGTATGTAATATGACTGTCAGTCATCGTACCATCCACATCAAGAACGATCAGTTCTATACTCACAATACACCCTTTGTACTCGGTATACCAGCGTTTTCATTGACCGCTACTGCTCTGCGCAAAGAGACTGCAAGTGCCTTGAATGCCCCCTCAATAATATGGTGTTTGTTCTTGCCGCGATTATAAATAAGATGAAGCGTAAGCGGCAGATTAAATGCAAAAGCCCTAAAGAACTCTTCTACCAACTCCACATCAAAATTCCCCACCTTTCCCCCTATGGGAAGTTCAAAAACAAGAAATCCGCGGTTAGAAAGATCAATGTCGCAGGTAATACTTGCTTCATCCATCACTACTGTGGCATTACCGAAACGTTCAATGCTTTGTACAGGGTAAATTGCCTTGTTCAATGCCTGTCCGATAACAATACCCACATCTTCTACCGTATGGTGATCATCAATATGCGTATCTCCCGTACAATGCACATCAAGGTCAATATGTGCATGTTTTGTAAAAGCTTCAAGCATATGGTCAAAAAAACCTACCCCTGTATTGATCTTGGCTTTGCCTTTACCGTAAAGTTCCAGTTTTACAGAGATCTGCGTCTCTTTCGTTTCTCTTGTTACTTCAATCATCTTATATCCTAACTTCTTATTTTAATTTCTTACAATAAATGCACCTGGCATATCATTATGTTCTTTAAAGTCTCTTGCTTCCTGTTCTGATCCGAAACCCATCAACCAGACACGATACAGAGGTGCACCGTCTACATCAGGGAATTTCTTGATAATAGGCTTATACCTGCGATCAAAACCTGCATACTTTCTTTTGTATATTTGCGCTCCCGCATAGCGTCTGAATGCTCCCACCTGTACACCAAAGTTACTCAATCTTATACGTGTCTGGGTATGTGATCTTTTACGTTTGGCTATCGTAGCTGCCGACTGTACTTTGCCGGCAAATCCAACTACCTCTATCGCTACCCTGGCTATACCCATTCTGTCAAGTCCTATCTCTTTACCTGCGGCATAACTACAGTCAATGATACGTCCCCGTACAAAAGGCCCTCTGTCATTAATCCGTACAACGGTACTCTTTCCGTTCTGAAGGTTCTTTACCCTCACCATCGTATCCATTGGCCATGTTTTATGGGCAGCGGTTCTTGCATGCATATTGTACACTTCACCGTTACTGGTATATTTTCCATGAAAGTTAGGTCCATACCAACTCGATATTCCATACATCACCTGCCCCTCTTCGACATAAGTAGGGTTATATCTTTTTCCTAGGACTTTGTAAGATCGCATGGTTGCTCTTTGCCGCGCTGCACTGGTATATTTTGTTGCATGAGGTTTTTTGATCATATGCCGCTTTTGGGAACAACCTGTTAGTGAAAATGATAATGTAAAAATGATAATCAGGGATAAAAATATTGAAAGTTTGTTCATGAAATATTATCTCTTTATTTGACTTTATATCTGCTTTTGTACTTTGCAATAAAAAGAGCCGGAACTACTCTTCTTTTAAAAAATTCCCTGATAGAACTTTCGCTATGAGATCATCCTCTTCAGAGGCTTCTTGCTCTTTGGGAAGATCAATGCAATATTTCTGAATCATATCAGCAACTTTGTCAAGATCAAAAGGTTTTCCGGCAATGTCGTCCATTCCCGTTTTTATATATATTTCCTTCTCATCCTCCGATGCTTTGGCTGCCAATGCAATAATCGGCACATGTTTGAACTGGTTGATACCTTCATAATACAATATTTTTTTTGTAGCTTCTATGCCATCCATTTCAGGCATATCAATATCCATAAAAATTATATCAAAATCATTTTCTCTCCGCATTTCAAATGCTTTCCGACCGTTAGGGGCTATCATCACATCCACCCCAAAACTTTGCAGATCATTCTTCATAAGTTTTTGACTGATAACATTATCTTCAACGACCAAGGCACGGATCTTTTCAAATTTCTTACATTTCTCCTCGGCTTCTTTTGCCAGGCGTACCTGATCGAGTTTACTTTTTGCAAGGATCCTTACTGTTTTACTCATTGTGACCGGAGTGTACACCATACTTGAAAAATTGTATTGATTGGTGTCAATACGCGATCGTAATGTTCCTGTTGTAATGAGTGCGATCTTGCAGCCTAATTTTGTGAATGCTTCCAGCTCTCCTTCAAGCCGGGCATAATGATGATATACAATCATAACATCAGGTAATTCAATCTCTCTATTCGACTCAAAAAGTTCGTCATTATAATAAATGGTGAACTCTCCTCCAAGATAGTTTACGTATGCTTCAAGATTTTTATCTATCTGGCGCTTTACATCCCTCGACGGCAGAGCCAGTCCGACTTTTAATCCCGTAAAGTCCGGATGTGCAGTGCTGTTCGATGCATTATCATTCTTTTCCAGTGTAAGTGTGAAAGAGAAAGTCGTTCCCTTTCCTTTTTTACTTTCTATCTCAAGTTCTCCGCCCATACCTTCAATGATCCTGTTCGTAATGCCCAGATTCTGTATTTCAATATCGGATATCGATGTTTGGGTATCGGATGCTCCCAATGCCTCCAATATACTGTTGAGTTCATCCTGATCAAGACCGATACCTGAATCTTTTACTGAGAATTTGATACGTACTTTATCATGATCATCATGAATAGTTTTAACAAAAAGATCTACGGTACCGTAAGCACTGGTTGACTGAAGGGCATTACTGATCAAATTTGTAAGTACCTGTGACAACCTTGTTTCATCACCTATGAGTTTTTCCGGCAGTGAAGGATCAATGAACGCACCAAGAACAATATCTTTACCATCAGCTTTTATGGCAAAGGTCTCTGCGATCGATTCAATTTTTTTAACAAGATTGAATGCACTGTTCTTTATTTCCAATTTCTTTAGGTTGATCTTGCTTTGATTGGCCGCCTTGGAGACGATCTTATCAAGGTTTTCAGAGTTATGCTCTATGATCGAGACAAAATCACTTTGTTCTATATTCAAAGAGGTCTCTTTCAATAATTTCGTGTACCCCAACATACTGTCAAGCGGTGCACGTATCTCATAGAGCATATTGGCAAAGAAAGCACTTTTTGCTTTATTTTCTTCGCTGCTTGTCTTTTCCTTATCATACAGTTCCTGGTAGTTGGAAGCTATATAATCATATGCCAATTTCGGACTTTTTATTTGCTCTGTGACTTCCGCTTTTTCATTGTCTGATGAGATACTATGTACCTTGGCAGCAAGTTTTGAAAATAGATCCTTTTGATTATTGGCTCTTTTCTGATACGCAATAAACGTAAATAAAGCAATCAAAGCAAGCAAGAATGCCGCTATTGCGAAGAGGAGCATCCAAAATGCTTTTTGTATACGACTATCCACACCTTTTAAAATATTGTTGAGCAATAAGGTTTCTGCTCCGTTGAGTGCTTTTTGCTTCTGATTCATAAAATTTACCCATTGTGCTACATCAGAGGTATAATTGCCTGTTGATGAATGCGACATGATATCCATGCGGATATCTTCAATATGACGCAGGATAGTTTGAAATTTCTGATCCTGCCAGATCTTTTGCAATTTTCCATAAAACATGAAAACGTGATCCTTGTTCATTTCAGGGACCTCCGAAGAAGCGCTGACTTCTCCCCAGTAAATTAGATTTTTGGCAGGTATGGGTTTTTTTAAAGAGAGATAATAGGATACCAAAGCCTTTTCTGATTCTGTAGCATACGATATATCAGAGAGCTTTCCATAGAGTCGGAGAGATTCTTGTTCAGTAATATCATCACTGTAGTTCTTAAGTCTCAAGGTATACCTTTCAATAAACTTCTTCATCTGCTTATCGAGATCACCGTTGACCAGCTTTTCAACTGCAGCAACACCGCTGTCCTTTACAGAAGTTCGTAT